>NZ_KV811010.1:24397-31139 GCF_001812965.1 Actinomyces sp. HMSC075C01 | reverse complement strand
GAGGAGCAAGGGTGGGTTAGTGCTGCAGACGTGCGTGCGCACTTCGTCGCACGGCGGGATTCCGCCCATGAGTGCTGAGATCGTCTACTCCACTGATGCTCTCATTGATCTTGATGAGGCCTGGGATTTCACGGTTGAGACCTCCGGCGACCCGGACTTAGCGTTTCAGCAGGTGGATGCTCTGCTTGAGGCGGTCGAAGGGACTCGTAGCTACCCGTTGGCCGGGAGTAGGTTGGATGTTGTTGTTGGCACGCCAACTGATAGTCGCTATGTTGTGGCTGGTCGTCTGCTGGCTGTTTACAGCATTGAAGAGCACTTCATTCGGGTGGATCGGATCTTCGATACTCGGCAGGACTGGGTTTCTGTGCTCGTCCGGCGTGGCTGAGATCCCGTGTTTTGGGAGGACTGCTGGGGCCTGTCGCTGGGGCATTGAACGTGACATGCTCAGCAGGAGCCACCCGCACATCGTAAGGAGCCCTCCATGGCGCTGACACCTCAAGCACGTGAGACCTTCACCAGGCTGTTCGGGGTGGAGCCCCAACCTCACCCCACGGACCCCGAGCTGTTCGACATCCTCCAGAACGGGATCTTCGACGAGGCCTTCTCCACGGGCGTCCTCACGGACGTCGAGCGCGAGCTGCTCACCATCACCGCCCTGACCGCCATGCAGACCCTCCCGCAGCTGCAGGCCCACGTGGGCGCGGCCCTCAACATCGGAGCCAGCCCGCTCCAGCTGCGCGAGACCATCTACCAGTGCGCCCCCTACATCGGTTTCCCCAAGACCCTCAACGCGATCGACATCGCCAACGGGGTCTTCGAGGCCAACGGCATCTCCCTGCCCCTGGAGAATGCCGGCACCGTGGATGCCACTGACCCCAGTGCCCGCGAGCAGGCCGGCGCCGCCATCCAGGCCCCGCTGTACGGCAACGAGGTCAAGGAGGTCTTCTCCGCCCTGCCTAAGCCCTTCGACGAGTTCGTGCCCCACCTGCTGACCTCCTCCGCCTTCGGTGACTTCGCCACCCGTGGCGGCCTCGACGTCGCCCAGCGCGAGCTCATCAGCCTGGTGTCCATCGCCGCCATCGGCGCCACCACCCAGTTGCGCCCGCACGTTGCCGGGGCGATCCGGGCTGGTTCCTCCCGCCAGAAGGTGGCCGCCGCCCTGGTCCACGTCATGCCCTACATCGGAGGCCCCTACGCCCTGTCCGGCCTGGTCCTCGTGGCCCGCTACGACGAGAACGCCTCCACAGAGGCCTACCGCTGACGCTGCGCGTCCTCACCCGTCCGGCGACCCGTCTACGATGGCCGCCGGGCCGGTTCTCGTTGCCGGCCCCGCACAGCAAGGAGAACACGTGACGACGACGCAGCCCTACCTCTCACGGCAGGTCACCCTCACCGTCCAGGGGCAGAGGCTCGGGGGACTGGCCTACGTCCCGCGCACGGCGTCGTCGGCCCCCGCGCCCCTGGTCATCTGCTGTCACGGCATGGAGGGCTCCCACACCCGCGTCGCCCCCATGGCCCGGCGCTTCGCCGCGGCCGGGGCCGTGGCCATCTGCTTCGACTTCCGCGGGGGCGGCGGCAGTGCCAGCCAGGGCGAGACCACCGCGATGTCGGCCCTCACCGAGCTGGCCGACCTCGAAGCCGTCCTCACTGCCGCCTGCGCCTGGCCGGAGGTCGATGCCTCCCGGGTCGCCCTGTTCGGGCTGAGCCTGGGCGGGGCGGTCGCAGCGCTCGCGGCCGCCCGCCACCCGCAGTGGATCACCGCCCTGGCCCTGTGGTACCCGGCCCTGCGGCTGGGGGAGAACCTGCGCGCCGCCTTCCGCACGCCGGCGGCCGTTCCCGAGGAGTTCGACTGGGCGGGCACCCGCCTGGGGCACGCCTACGCCGTCGACGGCTGGAACCTGGAGGTCGGGGCCGAGCTGGCCACCTACCGCCGGCCGGTGCTCATCGTCCACGGGGACCAGGACCGCGCCGTGCCCATCGAGGTCTCCCGAACTGCCGTGAGCGCCCTGCCCGATGCCGAGCTCGTCACCATCCCCGGCGCCGCTCACGGCTTCGGCGACGCCAACTGGGAGGAGGCCATGCGCCGCACCATCGGCTTCCTGGCCTGGAACGGGGTCCTCGAGGAGGGCTGAGAGGACTGAGCCGCGCGGCGGGCAGCGGCAGCGGGCGGCGCAGCCCGTTTTCTGACAGCGGTGGTTCCCGGGCCGCAGGCGTCGCAGAATTGACCGCGTGAGCGCACACGAGACAGCAGACCTGACCAGTGTCAGCAAGACGATGCTGCTGACTCTCCATGCCAGGGCGGAGCACACGCTCTGCGAGCGGCCGCGCTTCACCGACCCCGCCGCCGTCGAGCTCGTCTCCCGGCTCGACTACGACTTCACGATGGCCAGGCAGGACCGGCTCATGGCCGACGGCGTCGTGCTGCGCACCCTCACGCTCGACCCGCTTGTGGCCGGGTACCTGGCCACCCACCCCGGCTGCACGGTGGTCAACATCGCCTGCGGGCTCGACACCCGTTTCCAGCGCCTCGACGACGGGCGCGTCACCTGGTACGACCTCGACCTGCCCGATGTCATCGCGCTGCGACGTCGGCTGCTCGAGGACGGTGGGCGTCACCGCACCATTGCCGCCTCCGCCCTCGACCCCGACTGGCCCGACCAGCTGGAGGACGTGAGCCGCGACGTGCTTGTCATCATCGAGGGGCTGAGCATGTACCTCGAGCAGGAGGAGGTGCGCATGCTCCTGGACATCATCGCGGCGCGCCTGCCCGGTGCGACCGTTCTCATCGAGGTCATGCCCCGCCTGTTCCAGAAGTACGGCCGGGAGCGCTCAGTGGAGGACGCGGGTGCGCGCTACACCTACGGCTGCTCCAGCGCGGCCGAGTTCCGCCGCACGGTGGCCCCCGGCTACACGCTGCTCCACGACGTCCCCTTCACCCGCACCATCGCGCGCTACCACCCCCTGCTCTCGTCCCTGACGCGGCTGCCGCTGGTGGGCAGACTCTCCGAGCGCATCGTGGTGCTGCGAGCGTGCCATTGAGACAGGGCCTCGGTGATCTCCTTGAGTGAGAGCTTCCCAGCGGCGACGTCCATCACCAGCCGGTAGGCGTCGTCGTCGGGAGCCTCGACTCAGTGGCCGTTGATGTCCAGGAAGACCAGCGTGGCCAGCCACCCCAGGGGCTTGTTGCCATCCACTAGTGGATGATTGTGGACCAGGGAATCAAGCAGAGCCACGGCCTTCTCATCGATGGTGGCGTAAGCGTCGCGTCCCCAGAGCGTGGTCGCAGGTCGGTGCAGCGCCGAGTCGAGCAGGCCGAGATCGCGGACCGGTCCCACAGTGAGGTCCTCAATGAGTGACAGTGCGTCCTCGAGCGTCAGGTACTCGACCATCTCTGCCCGCTCAGCGGCCGAGGCGTTCCAGGACCTCGGCGTACCGGTTGCGGATGCGAGCGGAGGCGTTCGCGACTCTCTGCTCATGTCCGCGGCGCGCGGCCGCCTCGTGGATCGCCCGGATCGTCGCCTCCTGGCAGCTGACCTCGTCCTCCTGCGCAAGGAGCGCGAGCAGCCGCTCATCCTCTTTGCTCAAGCGCAATGTCATCGCCATGCCTCCACAGTAGTAGGTGGTACCAGACTGGTATCAGACGGGGTGAGCCGGCACTACTATTCTCCCTGGACGTGCCCGCAGCGCCGCGGGCACGGGCGACGAGGGAGGAAGCATGAGCGAGCCGATGACGACGTCGGATGAGGATGCTCAGGCGGCCGAGGAGCAGGAGCGCGGCTACTGGCTCTACGTCCCGGGTGAGGGCGCCGGGAAGTGGGAGGAGTTTCGAACGGCCGGGATCATGGCACTCAACTGGGACCGGATCGGCGACCCCACGAGCTACCCGAATGAGGAGGCCGTCATCGAGGCGCTGGAGGCCGGTTACGGGGACTGGGGAGGCAGGCCGACAGGCGCGGCGGGAATGATCCGGGACTTCACCCACATGATGCGTCCCGGCGACGTCGTCTACGCCCGGCGCGGTCCGACCGAGATCATCGGGCGCGGCGTCGTCCGCTCGCAGTTCCGTTACGACGACGCCCGGCCCTCCTACCGCTGCGTGCGCGACGTCGAGTGGACGCATGTCGGTTCCTGGCCGCTTCAGCGAGGTGTCCGCCGAGTGACACTGCAGCGCCTCACGCAGGAGACCAGTTACAACCCGGCCCAGCTCGAGTCACTGTTCGAGGACCGGAACGACCCTGACCCGTCCACGGTCTCCGCCCCCGCCGCGAGTCCCCGGAACGCTGATGAGCCCGACGTCGCCGACGTCTACACGCGGGAGAACTTCCTGGCGGAGGTGTTCGTCGATCCCGAGGACCTGGAACAGATGCTCGGGCTGCTGCGCCGCAAGAAGAACCTCATCCTCCAGGGCGCTCCGGGCACGGGGAAGACCTTCGCGGCCAAGCGCCTGGCCTACGCCCTCATGGGTCAGACGGATGACTCGCGGGTGGAGGTGGTGCAGTTCCACCAGTCGACCGCCTACGAGGACGTCGTCGTCGGGCTGCGGCCCACGGCCGAGGGCGGGTTCGCGGCCGCCGAGGGCGTCTTCGCCAGGTTCTGCCGGCGTGCCGCCGCCGACCCGGGACGGGACTACGTGTTCATCATCGACGAGATCAACCGGGCCAACATCTCCAAGGCCTTCGGCGAGCTGCTCATGCTTATCGAGGCCGAGCACCGCGGGGAGGCGCTGCGCCTGCCCGTGTCCGGGGAGCTGCTGTCCGTCCCGAAACGGCTCCACATCATCGGCATGATGAACACCGCCGACCGGGGCCTGGCCCTCATCGACTACGCGCTACGGCGCCGTTTCGCCTTCTTCGAGATGAGGCCGGCCCTCGACCACCCCGGGTTCCTCAGGCACGTCGAGGCCGTAGGCAGCTCGAGGCTGGAGGCGCTGGTCGACGTCGTACGCCGCCTCAACCAGCGGATCGCCGAGGATGAGGCCCTGGGCCCCGGGTTCCAGATCGGTCACTCCTACATGTGCCTGCCTGCGGCGGGCCCCGAGAACCCTGTGGGCACGGATGCGGACGTGACTTCGGTGGTGCGCTACGAGCTGGAGCCGCTGGTGCGCGAGTACTGGTTCGACAATCCCGCAGCGATGGACGAGAGCATTCACGAGCTGGAGAGCGTCCTGGTATGACGGAGACCCTGGCCGGCCGGGCGCGGGACGGGGCTCCCGGCCGACCGCACCAGCGTGGTCCCAGCACCGTCCTGCTCAAGAACGTCTACTACATGCTCGCCTACGCCTTCAAGGCCCTGGAGACCGGCGAGCACCGGCGCCTGGCGGCCGAGGACTTCGAGCACGTCCACGACATGCTCGCCGCGATCCTGGCCGGTGGGCTGGACAACCAGCGCCGACGCGGTTTCGAGCGGGACTATCAGCCCTTCAACGAGGACCTGACGGTTGTGCGAGGACGCATCGACCCGGCCGCCACGATGCGACTCAGGGCGCGCCGCAGGAGCCTGGTGCGCTGCGACTACGACGAGCGCACCGAGAACACCCTCATGAACCGGCTCCTCAAGACCGCCGCCCTGCGCCTGATCCTGCACGGCGACGTCGCCTCGGCCCGCCGGAAGCGTCTGAAGTCCACACTGCTCGTCATGGGCGACGTCAAGGTGATGAGCCCCGGGGACCTGCGCCAGCTGCACTGGGACAGCCTGCGCTTCCACCGCAGTAACCGTTCCTACCGGCTGCTCATGGGCGTGTGCCGACTCATCCTGGACGAGCGGCTGCTCAGCGGCGCAGACGGCGCAGTCAGCCTCGCCGACTTCCTCGACCCCCAGGAGCTGAGCGCCCTGTACGAGCGATTCGTCCTGGCCTACTTCCGCCGCCACCACCCCCACCTGCGCGCCGGCGCTCCCTGGGTGAGCGGCGGCATCGAGGACGCCCCGGTCTTCCTCCCGGGACTGCACACCGACATCGTCCTGACCGGGCCGGAGCGGACCCTCATCATCGACACCAAGTGCTACGGGCGCATCCTCGGCTCCTGCTACGACAAGTCGATCCTGTCCCCGGCCAACCGCAACCAGATCTACAGCTACGTCATGCACGAGGCCAGCGACCCCCGGCAGGCCGGGCGCGAGGTCGCCGGCATGCTGCTCTACGCCCAGACCGCCGTCGACCCGCCGATCCGCGAGACCTGGACCGAGACCGGGCACCGCTTCCACGTGCGCACCCTCGACCTGGACCGGGACTTCACCGAGATCGCCGCGCAGCTCGACGACGTCGCTGCCCTGCTCTCGCCACCCTGATCTACGACGCCTCCCATGGCATCTTCTCCCGGAACACTCATGTCCTTGCCAGGGAGGAAGGAGCCGGGAGAAGGTGAGGGCCGTGTCCAAGCCGAGAGGACGACGCGCAGAAGTCCGCAAGGGCAAGGTAACGGCCCGGAAGGTGAGCGAAGTCTTGACCGCTGTCGCTCGCCTGATCCGGGCCGTCGGTGTCCTTGTGGATGCCCTCAGTAAGTGGATCGGCTAGGCCGTTCCCTTGCGAGGGGAGTCAACCGGTAGCAGCCGGCTGGCTCCCCACCATTATGGGGCCGTCGATCCGCACTGTCCACATCGTCCTTCCTTCTTCCGTCTGCGGGGACATTCTGTGCGCGGGGGTGCTGTGCTGTCTCCTCACTTCTGGGACATGTGAGTGTCATGACTTCTGAGGCACTCGTTCGGGCGGGAGTCCGGGGCAGGCTGGTGGTCCTGGAGGCGAGGG
>NZ_KV811010.1:23999-24297 GCF_001812965.1 Actinomyces sp. HMSC075C01 | reverse complement strand
AGGTCGCTGGTGTCCACAGCGCTGACATCAACCCCGCACCGGCGCTGCACACCGAAGATCAGCCGCAGGATTTCAACGATCCCCGCTGGGAACATTGGCGGCAGACTGGTTCATGTCAGCGCTGTGGACACCGGGCCGCGCAGGAGTGAGTCCGCGGGGTTCTTGGTGGCACAGCCCGGCGCCTCCGTCACAGGTCCGCCCCCTGCCCGCTGCCTGCGCGGGGTCCGGAGGTCATGGTTCGACGCCGGCTCCGCCCCGAGTCGGCCCGAGTCGGCCCGAGTCGGCCTACTCCACGAGG
>NZ_KV811010.1:0-23899 GCF_001812965.1 Actinomyces sp. HMSC075C01 | reverse complement strand
CCCCACCCTCGTGCAGTGCATCCAGACGACGCCGACAGACACCACAGTGACCAGGGCACCCCTCCGACAACCGAAGCAGCAGCTCTCCCATCCGGCAGACCCACCCCACCGATGCCTTGAGATGTCATGACATCCGAAACTCTCAGAAGTCATGAGACAACACATGTGCGTGGGGGTGCGCTTTCTTCCGGCCGGGGACGTGCTGCGCGTCGGGGGACAGGTTTCCGGTCCCCGACGGCGTCGAATGCCCCCGGCCGCACCGAAATGCACCCGGCCGCGGGGGAGGACTGGCAGCATCGGAACCGTGACCGAGAACCACGCCCAGCCCAGCCCCGCCAACCCGGACGACGTCGTCAACCCCCTCCTGCTCCAGGCCTTCGCCTGGGATCTGCCCGCCGACTCCACCCACTGGCGCCTCCTGGCGGACAACGCCGCCCTCCTGGCCGACTGCGGGGTGAGCTCGGTGTGGCTCCCACCCGCCTACAAGGGGCAGGCCGGCGTGGAGGATGTCGGCTACGGCGTCTACGACACCTACGACCTGGGTGAGTTCGACCAGAAGGGCACCGCCCCCACCAAGTACGGCACCAAGGAGGACTACCTCGCCGCCATCGAGGCCCTGCACGCGGCCAGCATCAGCGTCGTGGCGGACATCGTCCTCAACCACCGCATGGGCGGGGACGACACCGAGGTCGTGCGCGCCACGCCCGTCGACCCTCACGACCGCACGCGCATCATTGGTGAGACCGAGGAGATCACCGCCTGGACCCGCTACACCTTCCCGGGGCGCGCCGGCGCCTACTCGGACTTCACCTGGGACTGGACCTGCTTCCACGGCACCGACTGGGACGAGGCCCGCCACCAGCAGGGCGTCTGGCTCTTCGAGGGCAAACAGTGGAACGAGAACGTCAACGACGAGCTCGGCAACTACGACTACCTCATGGGCTCCGACGTCCACGTCACCGACCCCGCCGTCAGCGCCGAGATGGACCGCTGGGGGCGCTGGTACGTGGAGACCACCGGCGTCGACGGCCTGCGCCTGGACGCGCTCAAGCACGTCGGCGCCGACTTCTTCGCCCGCTGGCTGCCCGAGCTGCGCCGCGCCACCGGCCGCGCCCTGCCGGCCGTGGGCGAGTACTGGTCCCGCGACGTCGCCGAGCTGGAGGGCTACCTGGAGGCCGTTCCCTTCATGAGCCTGTTCGACGTGCCCCTCCACTTCCACCTGCACGCCGCCTCCACCTCCAACGGCGACGTCGACCTGACCCGCCTCTTCGAGGGCACCCTCGTGGCCGCCGACCCCGCGCGCGCCGTCACCTTCGTGGAGAACCACGACACCCAGCCGGGCCAGTCGCTGGCCTCCACCATCGAGTCCTGGTTCAAGCCCTCGGCCTACGCCCTCATCCTGCTACGCGAGGCTGGAACCCCCTGCGTCTTCTGGGGCGACCTGTTCGGCACCCCCGAGACCGGCGACCTGCCGGCCGTCACCGAGCTGCCGCTACTCATGACCATGCGTCGCGCCCTGGCCCACGGCCCCCAGCACGACGCCCTCGACGACCCCGACGTCGTCGGCTTCACGCGCGAGGGCGACGATGCCCACCCCGGCTCCGGGCTCGCCGTCGTCCTGTCCGACCGCAGGGCCGCCGCCAAACGCCTCCACGTCGGGGCGGGGCACGCCGGCGAGCAGTGGATCTGTGTCCTGGGCGGGCACGATCCGGTCACTATCGGTGGCGACGGCAGCGTGGATCTGCCCGTCTCCGACGGCGGCCTGAGCATCTACGCGCCCAAGACCGCCAAGCCGATCCTGGACAGCGCTGAGCAGCACCTCCTGCGCCAGCGCTGAGGACCGCAGGCAGAGGCGGGGAGCCGCGGTTTCCTTCGCGCCCGACCTTCCGGGCGCGTAAGGTGATGGCGGCAGCCGCACTGACCTGAGCCGACCTTCTTGGAGGAGACATGCCTGCTTTCCATGCGCCCACCGACCAGAGGACCGATAAGGCCGTCGCCGTCTTCATCGCCCCCGGGCTGGAGGAGGTTGAGGCGCTGGCGACCGTGGACATCCTCTTCCGCGCCGGCATCCCCACGACGATGATCTCCGTGACCCCCGAGCGGGCCGTCGTCTCCTCCCACAACATCGTCGTCACCTGCGACCTCACCCTGTCCGAGGCGAACCTGGACGATTACGACATGCTCGTCCTGCCCGGCGGCATCCCCGGCACCCCCAACCTCAAGGCCATCGATCCCCTCATGGCCGCGGTCACCGAGCGGGTGCGCGCCGGCCGGCCCGTGGCCGCGATCTGCGCCGCCCCCTCGATCCTGGCCGAGCTGGGCCTGCTTGAGGGACGCCAGGCGACGTCGAACCCCGGCTTCATGGGCGTGCTCGCCGAGCACGGCGCGCAGGTCAACCAGGCCGCGGTCGTGGCCGACGGCCCCGTCATCACCTCGCGCGGCATGGGCACCGCCATCGACTTCGGCCTGGAGATCGTGCGCCACTACCTGGGCGAGGACGCCGTCGACGACGTCAAGGCCAAGATCGTCTACCAGGGCTGAGCGCTCGTCCCAGACTCCAACCGTCCCCGGCCGGCTCCCTCACCTGCGTCAGTGAGTGGGGGAGCCGACCTATGCGCTCTACGTCAGCTCTGCGGCGCACCTGCGGGCCTGAACGTGAAGGAACGCGATACCGGCAGCCGTCTGAATCAGCATGATGACCAGGGGAATCAGGATCGAGATCGTCTCATGCAGGGCCGCCTGGATGACGAACAGGAGGGCCGAGTCGATGAAGACCACGCCCAGGCCCACAGTCGCCACCGCGCACCGGGCCTGCATCGTGTACCAGTTCTCCTCCGAGCGCAGCGCGATCTCGTAACGCACTCCCGCCCACGAGCTCGGCGGGAGCCTGCGCTGCGCCATCCGGCGCCCCAGCACCACAAGGACGATGCCGGTCACGCTCAGGATCAGGCTCATGACTACGGAGAGTGCTGTCTCAACCATCGATGTCCGTCATCCGTCGCAGTGGTGGAGGTTCTCGGTTCCGGTGAGTTCTCTTTGAATACTACGCCGCGAGGACGCACGTTGGGGTTCGCGAACTCACCGTGGAGGTGCAAGTCGGCGGGCCCTGAGGTGCGTCCTCGCGGCTCGATCGAGGGGGTACGGGGTGAATGTCAGCGGATCAGGGCTTCTTGCTGCTGCGGAGCCCCTTGGGGATGAGGGCGGCGATGACGAGCAGGCCACCCAGGCCCGCCAGGCAGGCGATGGCCGTTGTCGTGAAGTCGAAGCGCAGCCCTAGGCCCGCCGCGATGAGCAGCCCGCCCACCAGGAGCAGAAAGGCCCCCCACAGGAGCGTGGATCCCTTGATGTCCTGGGGTGCCTGCGGCCGGTCCTGCTCAGTGATCGTCCCGGCGCTCCACACCGGGCCGGGCGTCGACGACGCAGGCGCCGAGTCCGCGGACGCCGCCTCCGCACCGGCCTCCTCGGAGGCGGGCAGTGGCATGGTGACCGGCTGAGTCTCCGGTTCAACTGCTGGCTCAGCCAAGGGCTGAGTCACCGGTGGGGCCAGGGGCTGGGTGTCGCCGGCGGTCGGGAAGGGCTTCGTGGTGTCCTCGCCGGTCGTCTCGGTGCTGTTACTGCCGGCGTCGTCGGGCGACGTCGTGGATGAGGTGCTGCTCATGGGGGTCTCCTTGGATGGGTCCGGGACGTGCCCGGGGAAGAGTTCTGATGGCTGAGGCCGGTGCGCAGACGCGGGCGCGATCACCCGGCTGTCGGGCTGGCCGCGGAGGACTGCTTGGTGGGAGCCGGGGACGGTGTCGCAGCCGCCGCCCCGGAGGGGCTCGGGCTCGCACTGGACTGCGCGGCGCCCTGCCCGGACAGGGCCTGCTGCACGCAGGCGTCATATGCGGAGCGCTCCTCGGAGGTGAGCTCGGACAGATCTTGCCAGGTGACATACTGGCTGCGGTTGGCCTGATTCGTGCTCTCGCGGGCCGTGCGGATGCAGGCCTCGGCGTCGCCGGTGGTGATGGCCGGGTGGCTCATGCCCGGAACCGGCAGGGCGCCGTCGTGAGCATTGCTTTTCTCGTCGTACCAGACGTTGACGATCCACACGGACTCCTGGGCGTTGCCGTACCAGAAGACGGTGCCTCGCGATTCCTCCACGTCGATCCTCCCGGTGTCCACCGAGGCGTTGATCATGATCGCCGGCAGCCCGTCCTTGCCGCTGGGTGAGACCAGGGTGGGCGCGATGTTCAGGCCGCCGTGGGAGCTCTTGTAGCGGGAGTCGGCATTGCCGGCCACGTCGTAGGCGCGCAGGTCCTCTTCGTCGGGCTCCATCTGTTTTCCGTCAACGGTCCAGGCCCGGGAGGCCCGGGAGTCGACCGAGCCCATGTCGACGTCGGTCTTCACCGTCACTCGCTGGTTGGGGTCGGTCTTGATACGCAGGGTCCCGACGTCGAGGTGCGCGTTGATCGTGGAGAGCTTTCCGGCCTCCTCGGCCGGCATGCCGCGCAGGTCCAGGGTGAGGTCGCCGACGTCCTTACTGCGGGTGACGCTGCCGCCGCTGGCTGACGACGCCAGCTCCTTCCAGGTCACCGTGGTCGAGCCGAACGTTGCCGAATCCGTGATGACCCCGAAGGGCATGCGGGCCAGGCTCGGAGGGACGACCGAGGCGGTGGCCAGCGCGGGGATCGCAGCGACGAACAGGACCGGCCAGCCCAGCACCGTCATCCAGCCGCCGCGCCGACGACGCAGACCACTGGCGACGATGCCCGCTCCTAGGAGCGCGGCCAGGGTGCCGATGAGGAAGAACTGACCCTGGAGCAGGCCGACGCGGTGGGTCGCCGTGGCATACCAGATACCCGCTCCGGTCAGGAACCCCAGGCCCAGGACCGCCAGCGACAGCGAGGAACCGGGGCCGGGACGGCGTGGGCGCGCCGGCTGATACGGCGGGCGCTGCCGGTAGGAGCGGCTCTGCCAGCTCGGGGCGCCGGAGCCGGGCGCCGAGGAGTCCCAGGCCGATGCGGAGCCCGCCGCGGAGGCGAAGCCCCCGGCCTGACCCGCAGGACCGGCCTGGCTGCCCGGTGCCTGCGCGGCACCGGGCGCCGAGGCATGCCAGGGCTGGGGGCCCTGAGGCCCTCGAGCGGTTTTCCGACTCATACGCCGGTCCTGGGCGCTGCGGATGAGGAAGACGATGGCCAGGACGATCAGCCCCAGCCAGAACAGGGGCCACATGGCGGCGGCGATTCCCACCTCATGGATGTACCAGTTGGGGATGAAACCGCTACCGAATGTCGACATACCGACGATCGTCATTCCGATGGCGCCCGCCAGACCCGCGTTGAAACGGCCGGAGAGGGCCTCCTCCAGGTGGATGCGCCCATCGGACTCCTCGGGCAGGAGGGCCCAGGCCAGTCCGTAGAGGACCAGACCGACACCGGCGAAGAGCGAGAGCACCACCCATGCGCAACGCACCAGGGTGGGGTCCAGGTCGAAGCGGTAGGCCACGCCACCGGCCACACCCGCGATCCAGCGCTCATTGGTGCGCATGAGGCCCGAGCCGCGCAGGGAGTCGAAGAAGCGGTGGGTGGATCCGCCCTGAGGCCCGGACTGAGGGCCGCAGTACTGCTGGAAGGAGGGCGCGGGGCCCGGCTGCGGTCCGTACTGAGGGCCGTACGGCGGACTCTGCTGGGAGTCGCGCTGGGCGCCGTCGGGACCCTGTGTGCTGGAAGGGGTGAAGGATGCGGAGGAGCCAGAGGAATCGGTGCCGGTGGGAGAGTCACCGTCAGACGGGGAGGCAGGCATGTCGTTCATGTCAACAATTCTTCGCGTCCCAGGCCTGCAGCACGATCAGGGGAACCCCTGAATGATCCCGGATTGTCCCCCGAATCCCCCGGAGGGCAATCGGATCGGTGACCCTGACGTGCCACGATGGTGCCATGACGACAGCTCAGCAGTGGGGCGCGCAGCCCGGGCCGACCTCCGGCGGGCCGGCATACTCCTGGAGCCCCCCGCGCCAGCTGCAGCGACGCCCCCCGCTGCGCCGCCTGTCCCACCACCTGGGGCCGGCTCCGGCCGACGTGCCGGCACAGACTGCCCGCATGCGCCGCCCCGCCCGCATCGCCGGCGTCTGCGCAGGACTGAGCCTCCATCTGGGCGTCCCCGTGCGATACGTCCGTGCGGCCATGGTCGTCCTGGCCCTCGGCGGCGGCGCGGGCGCCCTGCTCTACGCCCTGCTGTGGGCGACTCTCCCTGGGGAGAACGGCCCGGCAGGTGCGGATCCCGCATCGGTGGCCTCCCGTGCCCGCCTGGCGGCCCGACTCAGCGGCGGGAAAGGCGCCGCAGAGCGCAGGGCCGACGGCGGAACCGCCCCGGGCCTGTCGCAGACGGTCCTCGACGGCGGTGCACTCCTCCTGGCTGCCCTGTTCCTGGCGTCCTGGCGCTTCGGGCTGCTGGAGCGGATCGGGGCGGTGGGAGTCATCGTCGTCGTCATCGCCGGGGCGGCCCTGGCCTGGTCGCAGATGGACAACCTCGTCGGCCCGGACCGCAACCTGAGCGCTGTTGTGCGGGTCGCGGGCGGGGTGTGCCTGGCCGTCGTCGGCATCCTGGTGTGGGTGGCTGCGGACAGCACCCCCTACAAGCTCATCTCCGGGCTCATCACCGGAGGGGCGCTCGTGGTGGGCATCGGCGTGGTCCTGGCGCCCCTGTGGCTGCGGACCAACCGGGCCCTGGCCGACACCCGCGCCGCCGAGATCCGCGAGGCCGAGCGCGCCGACATCGCCGCCCACCTGCACGACTCCGTCCTCCAGACCCTCACCCTCATCCGTAAGCGCGCCGACGAGCCCGAGACGGTGGCCCGCCTGGCCCGCTCCCAGGAGCGCGAGCTGCGCGCCTGGCTCTACACCGACCGTCCCGCGCCGGGTACCTCCGTGGCCGACGCCTTCACCGACCTGGCCGGTGAGATCGAGGACCGCTACGGCGTGGCCGTTGACGCCGTGTGCGTCGGCGACCGGGCCCCCGACCGCGACACCGAGGTCATCGTCGCCGCCGCCCGCGAGGCCCTGTCCAACGCGGTGCGCCACGGCGCCCCACCGGTCTCCCTCTATGTGGAGGCCGGCGAGGAGGGCCTGGAGGTGTTCGTGCGCGATCACGGCCCCGGCTTCGACCTCGATGCCATCGCCGAGGACCGCCACGGCGTGCGCGAGTCCATCATCGCCCGCATGGAGCGCCACGGCGGCAGCGCCCGGGTGCGCCGCATGTCCACCGGCACCGAGGTGGCGCTGACCCTCCCCGTGCGAACCCCCTGAGCCGTCTATCGTTGCTCCCATCTCCTTCGGGCCCCACTCAAGCCCCTTCATCCTTCATCACCCCCACGTCACCCCCAGGAAGACCCCATGGCTGACACGCCCGCCGCCACCACAGACCACCAGCCGCCCGCTGAGGCGAGCGCGTCCCTGCGGGTCCTGGTCGTCGACGACCACGCCCTGGTCCGCTCCGGGGTGCGCTCCGAGCTGACCTCCCACGCCCCCGACCTGGACGTCATCGCCGAGGCCGACGACGTCGAAGGCGCCATCGCCGCCGTCCACGCCCTGCGGCCTGATGTCGTCCTGCTCGACGTCCACCTGCCCGGCGGCAACGGTGGGGGAGGGGCCGAGGTCGTCGCCTCCTGCCACGACGTCCCCGAGACGCGTTTCCTGGCCCTGAGCGTCTCGGACGCCAGCGACGACGTCGTCGGCGTCATCCGGGCCGGCGCCCGCGGCTACGTCACTAAGGCGATCTCCACCGAGGACCTGGCCCAGGCCGTGCGGCGCGTGGCCGCCGGGGACGCCGCCTTCTCCCCGCGCCTGGCCGGATTCGTCCTGGACGCCTTCGGTGCCGGGGCGGGTGAGGTGGCCGTGGCCGACACCGAGCTCGACCGCCTCTCGGCGCGTGAGCGGGAGGTCATGCGCCTCATCGCCCGCGGCTACACCTACAAGGAGTGCGCCTCCGAGCTGTTCATCTCGGTCAAGACCGTCGAGACCCACGTCTCGGCGGTCCTGCGCAAGCTCCAGCTGTCCAACCGCAACGAGCTCACCCGCTGGGCCGTGGCCCGTCGCATCGTGTAGAGGCGCGACATCGTCCTGGGCTCGTTCCGGGAACGAACCGGGGTCGTGCCGGTGAGCGGCGGCCCGGTCTGGTGACGGTCTGGCATCGCGTCCGGGCCCACACCGTCGCACTGTCCCGCCGCCGACCCGATCCGTGGCAGGATGCGGGACGTGAGCCACCCCCCGCAGCCCTCCGCGAGCACCGCTCATCCCCACCCCGACCCTCTCCGACCTGCCTGTGAGCACCTGCGTGCAGGCGGGCTCGTTATCCTGCCCACGGACACCGTCTACGGCATCGGGTGCAACGCCGCCGACGCCGGGGCGGTCGAACGGCTGCTGGCCGCCAAGGGACGCGGACGCCAGATGCCCCCGCCGGTCCTCGTGGCCGACCCCGCCGACCTGACCGGGATCGTCGCCCAGGTGCCGGAGGCCGCCCGGGCCCTCATGGAGGCCTTCTGGCCGGGCGCACTGACCCTCATCCTGGAGGCCGACGAGACCCTGACCTGGGACCTGGGGGAGACCGGCGGCACCCTCGCCGTGCGTATGCCCGCCCACGAGCTCGCCCTGAACCTCCTGCGCCACAGCGGCCCGCTGGCCGTCACCTCCGCCAACCCCACCGGCGCCCCGCCGGCCACCGACGCCGCCTCCGCCCGGGCCGCCTTCCCCGGCCGGGTCCGGGACCTCGAAGAGCTCGCGCCGGGTAGCGCTGGCTCCGCCCGGTGCGAGGACATCCTGCTGCTCGACGGCGGAGCCACCCCCGGACCGGTTCCCTCCACCATCGTCACCCTCGCCGGGGCGCACGCCCGCGCCCCCCGGATCCTGCGTCAGGGGGTCCTGGCGCAGGAGGACCTGGAACGAGTGGCCGGCCTCGCCCTGTCCGAAGGGACGGCAGGCGCGACGTGCGACAGGGCGGGGGCGGGCGCGTGAAGGTCTACCTCCTGGTCATGGCCATTGCCACCGCGACCACCTACGTGGCCGTGCCGATCATCCGGCACATCGCCCTGGTGGGTAACGCGCTGACCCCCGTGCGGGCCCGTGACGTCCACTCCACGCCCATTCCGCGCCTGGGCGGCGTGGCCATGTTCTTCGGCCTGTTCTCTGCGATCTCCGTGGCCTCTACCATCCCCTACCTCTCCGACGTCATCGACTCCAGCGCCTGGGCGGTGGTCCTGGGGGCGGGACTGGTGTGCCTGCTCGGCGTCGTCGACGACCTGTGGGAGCTGGACTGGATGACCAAGCTCGCCGGCCAGATCCTGGCCGCCGGCGTCATGGCCTGGCAGGGCGTCCAGCTCCTCACCTTCCCCGTGGCGGGGCTGACAATCGGCTCCTCGCGCCTGTCCCTCATCTCCACCGTCATCGTCGTGGTGGCCGCCATCAACGCCGTCAACTTCGTCGACGGGCTCGACGGGCTGGCGGCCGGCATCATCGGGATCGGCTCGACCGCCTTCTTCCTGTACACCTACGTCCTGACCCGCGCCACGAGCCCGGGCTCCTACAGCTCCCTGGCCGCCACCATCGTGGCCGCGCTCATCGGCGTGTGCATGGGCTTCCTGCCCCACAACTTCAACCCCGCCACCATCTTCATGGGCGACTCCGGGGCGATGCAGCTGGGGCTGGTCTCGGCCGCGTCCACCATCATCGTCACCGGGCAGATCGACCCGGGCAGCTTCGACGGCTCGCGCGCCCTGCCGGCCTTCATGCCGATCCTCCTGCCGTTGGCGGTGCTCCTGCTGCCCCTGACCGACATGATCATGGCGATCGTGCGCCGCACCCGGAAGGGACTGAGCCCCACCCACCCCGACCGCATGCACATGCACCACCGGCTCCTGGCCGCTGGGCACTCCCATCGCCGCGCGGTGCTGGTGATGTACCTGTGGGCGGCGGTCGCCTCCTTCCCCGTGGCCGCCATGGCCTTCTTCCCCCTGCCCTGGGTGCTGGCGGGGCTCGCCATCTCGGTGCTGTTCGCCTTCGTCGTCACCGTCGACCTCATGCCCGGGGTGCGCCACGGCCTGCGCTCGGCGCTGCGCCGTCGCCGCGGCCGTCAGGAGCATCGGATCGTCGTCTCCCGCAACGTCTCGGGGACCGGTGAGGTGACGCGCCCGGCCGAGGGGCAGGCGCCGCACGGGACCGCCCTGCAGGCGTCGCCCGGTCCCTCTGAAAGGACACACCAGTGAGCCAGACGCCCCCCGCGAACGCCCGGGCACTGCGCGATGCCTCAGCGCGGCTGCGCCGAGTCCTCGCCGTGGCCGCCGCCGTCATGGTGGCCGGCGAGACCCTGTGGTGCCTGCTTGGCGGAGCCCGCGGCGCCGTGGCTCAGCCGCTGGGCACGCTGCTGGCCGCAGTGGGGACGACGATGCTGCTCCTGGCCGCGAGCTGGTGGTTCCTGGACCGCATGGTCCACTCCGACACGGGGGGCCTGGTGGCCTGGGTAGCAGTCGGGTACCTGGGGAAGATCGCTCTCCTGGCGGTAGGGCTCCTAGGAGGAAGAGCCCTGGGATGCGATACCAGAGTGATTGGAATCTCACTCATTGTGGCGATCCTGGTGGGCATGTTCGCCGAGGCGACCGTCCTGGCACAGGCGCGAATCCTTGCGGTGGAGCCGAAGAAGGATGAGTCTGCGGACCGCCCCTGACTGGCGGGTGGGGCCGTGTGCAGGATGTCGTGACAGTGACGGACCGCGACAAGACGTCCGGTTTGCTTCGTCAGACCCCTGTGAGGCGTTAGCATGATTAGTGGTTAGCGGGCCTGTCAGAACGGGCCTCGAAGCGTGAGAGACATTGGGAGGATCTCCTGTCCACCAACACTGTCACCGAGAACGGCACGGCAGCCGACGATGCCGCCGTGCCGCGGATGGCTGACGCCAAGTCGTTCGTCAAACCGCTGTGGTACTGGGTGCTCCTGATCGTCCTGGTCGCTGTCATCGCACTGACCGCGGTGCCCGCCTTCACTGTCACGGGGGGCCACAAGCTTCAGCAGCCCGGTGCTGAGGACTTCTTCCCCGGGGCGATCTTCGGTGAGGGAACTCTCCTGGAGTTCAACCGGCTCACTCTCGTCCGCGTCGTTATGGGGGTTGCTCTGTGCCTGACGGTGGGCGTGGTCGCCAGCCGGATCAAGATCGTCCCCGGGCGCGGCCAGGCCCTGCTGGAGATCGTCGCCGACTTCGTGCGCAGCAATGTGGCCTTCACGCTTCTGGGCAACAAGAACGGCCGCCGTTTTGCCCCGCTGCTGGGCACCCTCTTCCTGGGCGTGCTCGCCATGAACCTCTCCGGCGTCATCCCGGGCCTCAACATCGCTGCCTCCTCGGTGGTTGCCGTGCCCATGGTGTTCGCGGCCCTGACCTACATCACCTTCATCGGTGCGGGCATCAGGGAACAGGGGGTCGGGCACTTCTTCGCCTCCCAGCTCATGCCGCCGGGCCTGCCCAAGGTGATGTACCTGCTCATCACCCCCATCGAGTTCCTCTCGAACTTCATTGTGCGGCCGGTGACGCTCACCCTGCGTCTGCTGTGCAACATGGTCTCCGGGCACATGCTGCTCGGCATGACCTTCTTCGGCACTACCAGCCTGCTTCTTCACCTCCAGGCCTCCTCGACGCTCAGCCTCCTGACCGGCGCGTCCATGATCGTGGTGACCCTGTTCGAGGTGTTCGTGGCGGTGCTGCAGGCCTACATCTTCACCATCCTCAGTGCCGTCTACATCAAGCTCTCCATCGAGGCTCACTAGACGTCACGGTGCGTCGCCTCAAGCCTCTTTCCACCGCCCCCACCTGCGCCATCCGGCGCCAGAAAGAAGGAACCACATATGACCTCCGCTGCTCTCGCATACGTCGGCTACGGCCTGGCCACGCTCGGCCCGGGCATCGGCATCGGCATCATGGTTGGCAAGACCCAGGAGGGTACGGCCCGTCAGCCCGAGGTGGCCGGGCGCCTGTTCACCAACATGATCATCGGTGCGGGCATGGTCGAGGCCCTGGCCCTCATCGGCTTCGTTATCCCGTTCGTTGTCAAGTGATGCTTCCCCTGGCTGCCGAGGGCGGGCAGGGCGGAGGCACAGCCTTCATCCTGCCTCCGCTCTATGAGATCTTCTGGGCGGCGATCGTCCTCCTGCTCATCCTCCTGGTGGTGGGCCGCTACGCCCTGCCCCGGCTCTACGCCGTGCTGGACGAACGCGCCCAGCGCATCCAGGAGGGCCTCGACCTGGCCGACAAGGCCAAGCAGGACCAGGCCGACGCCGAGAAGCGCGCCGCCCGGCTGGTGGACGAGGCCCGTCGTGAGGCCGCCCGCTTCCGCGACAACGCCCAGGGTGAGGCCAAGGAGATCGTCGCCAAGGCCCGCACCGACGCCCAGGCGGAAGCCGCCGGCATCATCGAGGGCGCCCAGCGTCAGATCCTGGCTGAGAAGCAGGCCGCGCAGATCTCGCTGCGCACCGACGTCGGCATGCTCGCCTCCACCCTGGCCGAGCGCATCGTCGGTGAGCAGCTGAGCGACACCGCCCTGTCCGAGCGGGTCATTGACCGCTTCCTCGACGAGCTCGAGACCATGGAGCCGGTCGAGGGACTCGACACCGGCGCCTCCTCCTCTGCGGAGGCGACGCGGTGAGAACAGGAACTGCCGCCACCCGGCAGACCGTGAGCCAGGCCTGGAGCCCGGTGCTCACGGCTGCGGGCGTCGAGGGCCAGGAGCTGGGTCGCCAGATCCTCGCCCTGGCCCACCAGGTCGCCGTCAACTCGCTGCCCGCTCCGCTGACCGATCCGGGCCGCGAGCCCGAGGACAAGGTGGCCCTGGCCCGCCGGCTCTTCACCGGCACCGTGGACGAGCGCGTCGTCGACCTGCTCAGCGCCATGGTCCACGGCCGCTGGTCCAAGGCAGTCGACCTGGTCTCCGCCCTCCACGACCTGGGCATCGAGGCGATCCTCGCCGGCGCCCACGCAGATGGCTCGGTGGCGGAGATCGAGCAGCAGCTCTTCGAGGTCCACGAGCAGATCGCCGACAACCGTGAGCTGCGCGAGGCCCTGACCCCTTCGCGCCGCACCAGCACCGAGGCCCGGGTCCGCCTGGCCGAGGCCGTCTTCGCCCCCCACATCAGCGCCCCCGCCATGAGCCTGGTGGACTGGTGCATGCGCCACCACGCCGAGGGCGGTCCGCTGCGCAACCTGCGCCGCGTCGTCGAGCTGGCCGCCGAGATGCGCCAGCGCACCATCGTCGACGTCGTCACCGCCATCCCCATGACCTCGGCTCAGGAGGAGCGCCTGCGCACCATCCTGGAGCGCCGCCTGGGCACCAAGGTCGACCTCAACTGCGAGGTCGACTCCGCGGTCATCGGCGGAGTCCGCATCTCGACGAGGAACTACGTCATGGACCGCACCGTGAGCAGCGCCGTCGCCGAGCTGCGCACCCGCCTGGCGGGCTAGCCCGCTGATCGCACGCCGACCCACAACTTCACCACCCCACCCCGCGCCGTCGTCGCTCACGCCCAGCGCCGCCGGCCCCCAGAACGCAACCAGCAAGGAGACGAGATGGCAGAGCTGACCATCAGGCCCGAGGAGATCCGCTCGGCCCTGAACGAGTTCGCCGAGTCCTACAAGCCCGCCGAGGTCGCGGCCGAGGAGGTCGGGCACGTCGTCTTCGCCGCTGACGGCATCGCGCACGTCGAGGGCCTGCCCGGCGTCATGGCCAACGAGCTGCTCACCTTCGAGGACGGCACCGCCGGCCTGGCCATGAACCTCGAGGAGCGCCAGATCGGCGTCGTCGTCCTGGGCTCCTTCGACGGCATTGACGAGGGTCAGGTCGTGCGCCGCACCGGCGAGGTCCTCTCCGTGCCCGTGGGCGACGCCTACCTGGGCCGCGTTGTCGACCCGCTGGGCCGGCCCATCGACGGCCTGGGCGAGATCGAGGCCGAGGGACGCCGTGCCCTGGAGCTCCAGGCCCCCGGCGTCATGGCCCGCAAGTCCGTCCACGAGCCCCTCCAGACCGGGCTCAAAGCCATCGACTCGATGATCCCGATCGGCCGCGGTCAGCGCCAGCTCATCATTGGCGACCGCCAGACCGGAAAGACCGCCATCGCCCTGGACACGATTCTCAACCAGAAGAGCGCCTGGGAGTCCGGCGACCCGAACAAGCAGGTGCGCTGCATCTACGTGGCCACCGGCCAGAAGGGCTCCACCATCGCGGCCGTGCGCGCCACCCTGGAGGAGCGTGGCGCCCTGGAGTACACCACCATCGTGGCCTCCCCGGCCTCCGACCCGGCCGGCTTCAAGTACCTGTCGCCCTACACGGGCTCGGCCATCGGCCAGCACTGGATGTACCAGGGCAAGCACGTCCTCATCGTCTTCGACGACCTGTCCAAGCAGGCCGAGGCCTACCGAGCCGTCTCCCTGCTGCTTCGCCGTCCGCCGGGCCGCGAGGCCTACCCCGGTGACGTCTTCTACCTCCACTCGCGCCTGCTGGAGCGCTGCTCCAAGCTCTCCGACGACCTGGGGGCGGGCTCCATGACCGGGCTGCCGATCATTGAGACCAAGGCCAATGACGTCTCGGCCTACATCCCCACCAACGTCATCTCCATCACCGACGGGCAGATCTTCCTCCAGTCCGACCTGTTCAACGCCGACCAGCGCCCCGCCGTCGACGTCGGTATCTCCGTGTCCCGTGTGGGCGGCGCCGCTCAGGTCAAGGCCATGAAGAAGGTCGCCGGAACCCTCAAGATCACCCTGGCGCAGTACCGCTCCATGCAGGCCTTCGCCATGTTCGCCTCCGACCTGGACGCCGCCACCCGCGCCCAGCTCACCCGCGGTGAGCGTCTCATGGAGCTGCTCAAGCAGCCCCAGTACACGCCCTACCCGGTGGCCGAGCAGGTCGCCAGCGTCTGGGCCGGAACCAAGGGCTACCTCGACGACATCGACGTCTCCGACGTCCTTCCCTTCGAGGCCGCCTTCCTGGACCACCTGCGGCGCAACACCGACATCCTCGACACCATCGAGTCCACCGGGCAGCTCACCGATGAGACCGAGGAGGCCCTGGTCAAGGCCGTCGAGGCCTTCCGGCGCACCTTCCTCTCCGGCGGCCAGATGCTGGGCGCCCAGGTGGCCGAGGCCGAGGAGGAGCCCACCGCGGAGAGGACCACCGAGCAGCTCGTGGTCAAGAGGGGCTGACGTGGCAGGAAACCAGCGCGTCTACAAGCAGCGCATTCGATCGACCCAGACCCTCCAGAAGGTGTTCCGGGCGATGGAGCTCATCGCCTCGTCCCGGATCGGGCAGGCGCGCCGCAACGCGCAGGAGGCCTCGCCCTACGATCACGCCCTGAGCCAGGCGGTGGCCGCACTGGGGACCTACTCCCGCTTTGATGAGCACCCCATCACCCAGAAGCGCACCGACACCAAGCGCGTGGCGATCCTCGTGGTCACCTCCGACCGCGGCATGGCCGGCGCCTACTCGGCCACCATCCTGCGCGAGACCGGCCGCCTCATCGAGGAGCTGGTCAAGGACGGCAAGGAGCCGGTGATCTTCACCTTCGGCCGACGCGCCCATAACTACTTCAGCTTCCGGGACAGGCCGATCGAGTTCTCCTGGACCGGACAGTCGGACCGTCCCAGCGACGAGTCCATCGAGGAGGTCGCCACCGTCCTCCTGGACTACTTCCTCCAGCCGCCCGAGGCCGGTGGCGTGGCCGAGGTCCACATCGTCTTCACCCGCTACGTCTCGATGATCTCCCAGGTCCCCGAGGTGCGTCGAATGCTGCCGCTCAAGGTGGTCGACGTCGAAGGCGCCGGTGAGCTCGACGAAGCCGGCAACGAGGCCCTGGAGAAGGAGCTGGAGGCCGAGCGCGGCAGTTCCATGCCGTTGTATGAGTTCGAGCCCGGGCCCTCCGAGGTGCTTGACGCCCTCCTGACCCGCTACATGGGCTCGCGCATCCGCAACGCCCTGCTGCAGTCGGCCGCCTCCGAGCTGGCCAGCCGCCAGCAGGCCATGCACACGGCCACGGACAACGCCGAGGACCTCATCACCACCTACACCCGCCTGGCCAACGCGGCCCGCCAGGGCGACATCACCCAGGAGATCACTGAGATCGTCTCGGGTGCCGACGCCCTGGGGGCCGAATAGGCCGGACAGCCCCCGACGTCGTCGAGAACCCCACACAGACTCACCTCACCGAGCAGGACCCCTCTCAGCTCTGGAAGATACGGAAGAACGCACATGGCTGACACCACCACTCCCGGGACGGGACGTATCACCCGCATCATCGGCGCCGTCGTCGACGTCGAGTTCCCGCCTGATGCGATCCCGGCGATGTACAACGCCCTCAAGGTGACCGTCCAGGCCACCAGCGCCGGCGAGGAGCCCCACGAGATCACCCTGGAGGTCGCCCAGCACCTGGGTGACAACATCGTGCGCACGATCTCCCTCAAGCCCACCGACGGCCTCGTGCGCGGCTCGCAGGTGCGCGACACCGGAGCGCCGATCTCCGTGCCTGTGGGCGACGTGACCAAGGGCCACGTCTTCAACGTCACCGGCGACGTCCTCAACCTCGCCCCCGGCGAGCAGCTGGAGATCACCGAGCGCTGGCCCATCCACCGCCAGCCCCCGGCCTTTGACCAGCTCGAGTCCAAGGAGCAGATGTTCGAGACCGGCATCAAGGTCATCGACCTGCTCACCCCCTACGTGCAGGGCGGCAAGATCGGCCTGTTCGGGGGCGCCGGCGTGGGCAAGACCGTCCTCATCCAGGAGATGATCCAGCGCGTGGCCCAGAACCACGGTGGTGTCTCCGTGTTCGCCGGCGTGGGGGAGCGCACCCGCGAGGGCAACGACCTCATCGTCGAGATGGGCGAGGCCGGCGTGTTCGACAAGACCGCCCTGGTCTTCGGCCAGATGGACGAGCCGCCGGGCACGCGTCTGCGCGTGGCCCTGTCCGCCCTGACGATGGCCGAGTACTTCCGCGACGTCCAGCACCAGGACGTGCTGCTGTTCATCGACAACATCTTCCGCTTCACCCAGGCCGGCTCCGAGGTCTCCACGCTGCTGGGCCGCATGCCCTCGGCCGTGGGCTACCAGCCCAACCTGGCCGACGAGATGGGCCAGCTCCAGGAGCGCATCACCTCCGCCGGCGGCCACTCCATCACCTCCCTGCAGGCGATCTACGTGCCCGCCGACGACTACACCGACCCGGCGCCGGCCACGACCTTCGCCCACCTGGACGCCACCACCGAGCTCAGCCGTGAGATCGCCTCGCGCGGCATCTACCCGGCCGTGGACCCGCTGACCTCCACCTCGCGCCTCCTGGCCCCCGGCTACGTGGGCCAGGAGCACTACGACGTCGCCACCCGCGTGAAGTCCATCCTCCAGAAGAACAAGGAGCTCCAGGACATTATCGCCATCCTCGGTGTCGACGAGCTCGGCGAGGAGGACAAGGTGACGGTGGCCCGCGCCCGCCGCATCGAGCAGTTCCTGTCCCAGAACACCTACATGGCGGAGAAGTTCACCGGCGTGGCCGGCTCCACCGTGCCGCTGTCGGAGACCATCGAGGCGTTCCGCCGCATCTGCGACGGTGACTACGACCACCTGCCCGAGCAGGCCTTCTTCAACATCGGTGGTATTGAGGACCTAGAGCGTCGCGCCGCCGAGCTCAAGGCCTGAGTCGTTAGGATCCGGGAAGAGCCGGGCGCAGGAAGCAGGAAAGGAGGGGGACATGGCCTTACACGTTGAGGTGGTCTCGCCGGCGGGCGAGGCCTGGACCGGTGAGGCGACGCAGGTCTCCGTGCCCCTGATCAACGGGGAGCTGGGGGTCCTACCCGGCCGCCAACCCCTCGTGGCGGTCCTGGGGGCCGGTCCGGTGCGACTGAGTCCCGTCGACGGCGAGATGCGCAGGATCGAGGTGTCCGGCGGCTTCTGCTCCGTGGACCACGACGTCATCACGATCGCCGCCGACCACGTGAAGCAGGGCGCGGAGGCCTGAGTCATGGGGCAGCACGTGTGGATGGTCGTGGCGATTGCCGTCACCGCCCTCGTGCTGCTGGCAGGCGGGTTCCTGGTGCGTCTGCGCTACCTGGCCGGGCAGGTCGGCTCCTTCGAGTGCGCCCTGCGTCCACGCGGGGCGCAGCGCTGGCTGAGCGGGGTGGCCTCCTTCCAGCTCGACTCCCTGGAGTGGTATCGCCTCGTGTCCTTCTCCACCAGGCCGTCGCGCTCATGGAGCCGCTTGAACCTGGAGCTCTCCGAGGCCCGGCGCCGCCGGGAGCAGGGGCGCGTCGTCGAGGTGCACTGCGTGGACGCCACCCGCAGTCCGGAGGGCTTCGACCTGGCCATGATGGAGGAGTCCCACTCGGCGCTGGTCGCCTGGGTGGAGTCCGCCGCCCCCGAGCAGCCCCGGCTCTTCTGAGACCCGACGTCGGGGCCCGGCGATGAGCGCGGCGGCTGAGGCTGGCCGATGAGCCCGGCGGCCGGATCCGCCGGCGCTGGGGGCCTCCGGGGCGGAGACACAGCCCCTGGCCGGATCGGCGACGTACCTTTCGCCCGAGGACTGCGTTTTCCTCCAGGCAACTGGGGTCCCCTCCCAGTCATCTGGAGGACATCGCAGTCCTCGGTCGAGAAGTACGTTCTCGACGACGGTGCACGGTGCCGCCATCGCCTGACGTAGCGTCCCCGGGCCCCGGGTCACGCCTGAGAAACAGCCCCTGATCTGGTGCGGGTACCGTGCTTGAGTAGGGGAGGGGCGACGAGCGGGTGACACGATGCTCAGGCCCGCTGGCCCCGGCGTCGCGCCGAGCCCGGGCCCGCCCCGCTAGGGTGGACGGGTGCGCCTCGTTATCGCCTCCTGCTCCGTCGACTACTCCGGCCGCCTGGACGCCCACCTGCCCCGGGCCACCCGCGTGCTCATGCTCAAGGCCGACGGCTCGGTCCTCATCCACTCCGACGGCGGCTCCTACAAGCCCCTGAACTGGATGAGCGCCCCGGCCCGCCTGGCCGTCACCGAGCCGGACGAGGAGGCCGCCGCCGACGGCGTGCGCGAGGTCTGGGAGGTCAGCGCCACCAAGACCGACGACCGCCTCGTCATCCGCCTCTTCGAGACCATCTCCGACGTCAGCCACGAGCTGGGCGTGGACCCCGGGCTCACCAAGGACGGCGTCGAGGCCCACCTCCAGGAGCTCCTGGCCGAGCAGATCGAGGTCCTGGGTGCCGGCTACCGCCTGGTGCGCCGCGAGTTCCCCACCGCCATCGGCCCGGTCGACATCATGGCCAAGGACGCCCAGGGCCGCTCCGTGGCCGTGGAGATCAAGCGCGTCGGCGGGATCGACGGCGTCGAGCAGCTCACCCGCTACCTCGAGCTCCTCGACCGCGACCCGCTGCTGACCCCCGTCCAGGGCGTCTTCGCGGCCCAGACCATCAAGCCCCAGGCCCGTGTCCTGGCCGAGGACCGCGGCATCCGCTGCGTCACTCTCGACTACGACGCCATGCGCGGCATGGACGACCCGAGCTCCCGCCTGTTCTAAGGAGCCAGCCGTGCCCGCCGCCCGTGCCTCTTCCGCGCCGCTGCCGACCGAGGTGAGCCTGGCCCGCATCATCTCCCAGGGCCTCATCGTGGCCACCGCCGCGCCCGACGTCGTCGCGGCAGTGGCGCGCCAGCTCGCCATCCAGGGCCAGCAGGTCTCCGCCGTCCCCCACGCCCTGCTCGTGCGCACCCCGGCCGCCACCCCGGCCGACGTCGAGGCCGCCTTCACGCGAGGCGACCTGGTTCGCTCCTGGCCCATGCGCGGCACCGTCCACATCACCACCACCGCCGACCACCACTGGCTGCGGGCCGCCCTCATGCACCGCACCGACACCTGGGTGCGGAACAGCGAGAAGGCTTACGGCGTCGATGCCGCTCTGTGCGAGCGAGCCGCCGAGGTGGCCCTCGGCCTCATCGAGGACCAGGGCCCGCTGACGCGCTCGGTGCTGCTGGCGGCCTGGCAGGAGGCCGGCCTCATGGAGGCCTTCCGCGGCGAGGACGTCTCGGCCTACCGGCGCCGTCACCTCCTGGTGCGCCTTCAGCGCGAGGGGATCCTCGTCCAGGGGCCGCGGTCCGGCAATGAGCACCTCGTCATGGATGCACGCCACCTGCCCGACGCCGACTCCGGGCCCGCCGGAGCCGACGTCGCCCACGGTGGGACCGGCCACCGCGCCGCCTGCGCGCACATCGCCTACCGCTACGCGGCCAGCCACGGCCCGGTCAGCGCCGAGGACCTGGCCCGCTGGACCACGCTGCCCAAGACGCAGGCCGCCCGCGCCCTGGAGGACGCCGTCGAGCTGGGGCGGGAGCCGGCCCCGGCCGCGTCTGAGGGCGCTGATGAGCCGGCCGGGAGCCGTGTCCCGCTCGTGCGCGCGGTCGCCGAGGGCGGGGTGCGCGGAGGCCTGCGCCCGCTCGGCCCCGGTGAGTCGGCCCCGAAGACCGGCCTGCTCTACATGCGCGCCGACCTGCCTGACCTGCTGTCCGCCCACCGCGGCGCCGCACAGGCCACACACTTCCTGGGCTCCTTCGACGAGCTGCACGTGGGCTACAAGGACCGATCCTGCCTCACCGATGACGACGGCGAACGCCTCATCTGCCCGGCGAGCAACGGCATGTTCCGTCCGATCCTGGTCGACCGCGGCCGACTCGTCGCCGTGCGGCCGGTCGGTGAGGGCCTGCTGTGGAAGGGCGGGGCGGCGCCGTCGGCCCGCGTGGAGCGCGACGTCAACCGGGCCGTTGCCCGCATGGAGCAGCGCCTGGCCGGGTGAGTGGAGCGTAGCCGGATCCCGCCCGCGCAGTGTGGGGGAGAAGACGCTCCGAAGGATAAGGAGGTTGTCTGATGTCTGGAGTGGTGACAGAATCCGACTCATGAGCAACGAAGCCATGCAGGTCCGCGCGCTGCGGGGGCGCGTCGTCACCCCCGACCACATCATCGATGACGGGGCGGTCGTCCTGTCGGGATCCCACATCGCGTGGGTCGGGCCCGCTGACCAGGCCGCCCGGGCCGGCTTCGCAGACGCCGTCGAGCAGGCTCAGGTCGCACCGGAGGGCGGCTACCTCCTGCCGGGCCTGGTGGACGTCCACTGCCACGGCGGGGGCGGTGAGTCCTTCCCCAACGCCGAGACCGCCGAGCAGGCCATGGTCTCCGTGCTCGAGCACCGCCGTTTCGGCACCACCTCGCTCGTGGCCTCCTGCGTGACGGCCGCCCCCGAGGTCCTGTGCGCGCGCACCCGGGTCCTGGCGGAGCTGTGCGAGGACGGTGAGCTCGCCGGCATCCACTTCGAGGGGCCCTTCGTCTCGGTGGAGCGCTGCGGCGCCCAGGACCCCACCTACATCATCGACCCCGACGCCGCCCTGACCCGCGAGCTCATCGAGCTCGGCGGCGGGCACGTCGTCACCATGACCATCGCCCCGGAGAAGCCCGGCATCACCGGTGACGACGGCGTCAACGCGGCCCTCATCGAGGGCGGGGCGCTGCCCTCCTTCGGGCACACCGACTCCGAGGCCGCCCCCGTGCGCGCCGCCCTGGCCGACGCCGCCGCCCGCATCGCCGAGCGCCTCGAGTCCGGCAAGCCGGTCCGCTCCCCGCGCTCGACCGCCACCCACCTGTTCAACGGCATGCGCCCCATGCACCACCGCACGCCCGGGCCCGTGCCCGAGTTCCTGGCGGCCGCCCAGCGCGGCGAGTGCGTCCTGGAGATGATCGGCGACGGCGTGCACTTGAACCCGGCCATCGTCCTGGACATGTTCGAGACCCTGGGGCGCGACAACGTCGTCCTGGTCACCGACGCCATGGCCGCGGCCGGCATGGCCGACGGCGACTACGTGCTGGGCTCCCAGCCGGTCACCGTGGCCGACGGCGTCGCCCGCCTCACCGAGGGTGGCGCGATCGCCGGGGGGACCGCCCACCTCATCGACGTCGTGCGCACCACCTGGCAGGGGGGAGTCGACCTGGTCGACGCCGTCTACGCCGCCAGCGTCCAGGGCGCCCAGATCCTCGGCGACCCCTCCGTGGGGGCGCTGCGGGCGGGCCTGTGGGCCGACGTCGTCGTCACCGACGCGGAGCTGCGGCCCGTCACCGTGCTGCGCCGCGGCGAGGCGGTGGAGCACGCCGCCTGATCCTCCCGTACCACCGGCCCACACGGGCCCCAGCAGACTCTTGTCATGTGGGAGCCGTTCGCCCCGACCTGAACCGCCAGCTCGGGGCGAACGCGTAGTGCGGGGCAGGTGATTGCGCGTCTAGCCGGGCAGGCCCAGGAGGCGGCGGGTGTAGACGGCCTGGCCGGAGTGCTGGGCGGCGTCGTCAATGACCGAGGCCAGGCGCACGGCCCGGGTGACTGGTGGGTCCCAGGAGTCGTCGACGATGTCATCGAGCGACTCCGGCGTGAGGGAGCGCAGGTAGGTGGTGGCCAGGGCGTAGGCGTCGTCAAGGTAGGAGAAGAGGAGACCGAGGTCGCCGACGACGACCTGGGCGGCCTGCTCGGGCGTGTGGTGCCAGTCCTCGGTGTCGTCTGGCAGGGGCAGGGCGAAGCGCTCGCGGTGGCCGCCGGTGACCCAGACGGGCTCGACGCCCGCAAGAGGCGCGACCTGGATGTCGAGCTCGCGAGCCGTGTGCCAGGCCAGCCAAGTCAGGGAGTCGATGCGGGGCGCGAGCTCTGGGGTGGGCCGGGTGTTGGCCTGCTCGAGCGTGACACCGTCGAAGGCGCGGTCGAAGCGCTCGCGGGACCGGGACAGGACGTCAATGAGCATCTCAAGAGTCGTCATAAGGTCAGGTTACGTGGCGGGTCTGAACGCATCGGGAGAACCGCGCATCGGGCACTGTCTCGCCTGCACCAGTTTCAGTGGGAGGTGAGCCGCTACGACACCGCGCCGGCGCGCGGTATGAGAGTGACTCGGTTCACCGACCACCTGTTGAGAATTGCTGTTTCGCGTCAATGCTCTCGATAGCATCGTTACATGAGATCTGAACGCGACTTCATGTTGCTGACTCCTCCGGAGCCGGCGGAGGGGGCTTCATTCTTAGGTGTCGCATGGTTTTGATCGTGGGTGGGCGGATTGTGGAAAGATCGGTGATCGAAGTCGTAGGCTCTGGTCTACGTGTTGTCAAAGTTCCGTGGTCGATATTATGTATATGACGTTTGACCAAGTCATCGACTGTGAGCGCGGAGATCGAGTTCGGGCTCGCGAAGTTAGCCTGTTTTTCTACGGCGGCGTTCTCTCGTTAATTCAATCACTGTATCTGTGGTACCTTTTTCTATGGCCTGTTCTCATCGTGTTCTTGACGTTTTGTGTTATGCTACTGGCACAAAATGTCGTGAACGGTTCTGTATTAGAAGATTCCGGTGAGCCTCATCGACGGTGGGTGAGAGCGTCGCCTGAGGGGGCCGACTTCGTTCCGTCGTCAATGCCAGCAGTATTTGAGTGGGCTTGCCATGCAGCGCTTTTTTTGAGTGCCGTATCTGCAATTTGTGTCGGTCAGTATGTTGAAGTTCCTCGCGGACCATACTCCAATGGATTGCTTCTCGGTGTGGCCACAGTTTTCCTCGTGTTAGTGTCGCTCAGTGGGGTGCCTCGATCAACTCCTGGAAGTGCTGCATGGAGGCTCACTCCCGAGGGCCTACTTATCTCCCCATGCAGTCAGTACAGAGCGTTCGTCGGCTGGTCTATGAAGCCTCAGGTGGAGGGGCGGGCTGTCGTCAACTTCCAGGAGTGCGTCGTTGTTAAGGACTCGTGGGGAAGTCGCTACTATCTTCCAATCTCGGGGCTGCCGATGAGCTACGTGCAGTTTCGTCGGCTGCTGAGTTTTTATTCAACGCACCCTAAGCTGCGTCAGGAGATCGCGTCGAGTAAGGGGGTTGAGCGCG
>NZ_KV811009.1:111166-128006 GCF_001812965.1 Actinomyces sp. HMSC075C01 | reverse complement strand
CCTTCCTCTGGAACAACGTCGTCAAGCCGGTCTGGCAGGGTATCTCCACGACTATCTCCACGGTCGTGAATTTCCTGTCCAATACTGTCTTCCCGAAGATCAAGACCGCGATTGACAACGCCAAGTCCGGTTTCGATAATTTCAAGTCGGGCGTGCAGACGGCGATGAACGCCATCAAGGGGGCCGCAGCGAAACCGATCAACTTCGTGATCGGCACAGTTTATCGAGACGGCATCAAGAAGGCGTTCGACACGATCGCTGAGAAGGTCGGCCTGTCCTTGCGCCTGCCGAGCGTGAGCACGATCCCGGGATATGCCTCGGGTGGCCAGTGGCGGACAATGACGCCCGGCTACACGCCGGGCAGGGATGTGTTCCATTTCTTCTCGCCCGATGGCGGAGGGGCTCTGCGTCTGTCGGGCGGTGAGGGGATCATCCGGCCGGACTCGCTGCGGGCCCTGGGCGGCAAGCCTTGGCTGGACCGGGTCAACGCCTCCCGGGGCAAGGGCCTGGCCAATGTCGGTGACACCGGCACGAGACGCGGTCAGGTTGCCTTCGCCAAGGGAGGCATCTGGGACCGTGTCAAGGGATCCGTGTCCTCGTCGATCAACTGGGTGAAAAGTACAGCCTCAGCGGTCGCGGATATAGTCTCCGACCCGATCGGTGCGGTCACTAACCTCGTGATTTCCCCAGCGAAGGAGCTCCTCAAGTCTGTCGGCTCAAGCTTCTGGGCGCAGACGGTGGGCGCGATGCCGCCCTTGTGGTTCGAGTCGCTGAAGAACATCTTCAAGTCCAAGACCGAGGCGGCAGGCCTATCCGGCGGCTCCGGTCTGGTCGGGGCCGCACGCAAGGCAATAGGTGTGCCCTACGTCTGGGGTGGCAGCTCGATCCCACCGGGCCTGGACTGCAGCGGCCTTGTCTACTGGGCCGCGAAGCAGCTCGGCCTGGGCTGGCCGAGGCTGACGGCGGCCGGATACCAGTCCGGGTCGACGCCAATCTCCTGGAGCGCGGCCGTGCCCGGCGACCTCCTGTTCTGGGGCTCGCCGGCTCACCACGTCGCCATCTTCGCCGGCGGCGGCAAGATGGTTGAGGAGCCCAGGGAGGGGCTGTCCGGCCGTGAGATCTCCATCTGGGGCTCGCCAACAGTCGGCCGCTACGGCGGCGCCCGGAAGTACGACGCCGGCGGCTGGCTGCCCCCGGGTGCACACACCGCGGTCAACCAGACCCGCAGCCGGGAGGCCGTCCTGACCTCACGACAGTGGTCAGATGTCTCCAGGCTCGCCGCCCAGGGGGCCTCGAACGAGGCTCTGCTGGCAGGTCTGGACGGAACGGAGGTCCGCCTCGTCGTCGATGACTCCACAGCGCTGGACGCACATGTTGAGGTTATCGCCGCCGGGGTCCTGGATCGCCGCGCACGGACTCTGGGAAGGGGACGACGCTGATGACCCGGACGAACCTCCTGCTCAACGGGGCATTCGGTAGCGGAGTGGCCGGATGGACTGCCGAGCAGGCGGCGATCTCCGCAGACTCTGGGCGGATGCGGGTGATCCCGTCGTCGAGCTCGTGGACGGTGTCCTCGGACTCGACGGCAGTGCCCCAGGGCCAGTGGGTGTCCCTGGCTGCGGACATCACCGCCGGCGATTCCCCGGTGGACCTGTGTCTGCGGTTTGCCGGCACGGACGGTCCGGTACCGAGGGTATCCGCTCCAGCCGGGAGCACGGGCCGCGTTGTCGTGACCGCGCAGGCACCGGCTGGCGCCACCACGGTGCAGGCGGCCCTGTCCGCTTCAACCGGCGGTGTGGCGGCTGCCTATCCCCCGCTCTCGTCTCGGGACGCGTGGGTGCTGGGAGCGGCGGTCCAGGCCGCTGACGGGGTCGCCGCCGGGGCCTGGGTCGTGCCGGCAGGGGCCGACGTGTCTGACGGGAAGGCGGTTGTCACCGGCACTCTCAGCATGGGTGTCCCAGCGGCGACTGTCGCTGGCCACACCCTGGGCCTGTCGTGGAGTGCCTCGACGACCGTGGCCGGAACTTTCGTCCAGCGAGGCGGCTTCTACGGTGTTACTGCCGACGGCGTCTTCAAGAAGTCCTACCTTGCCAGGGGCTTCCAGGGGCTGACGGAGACGGAGACCGCTTACAAGGATTCCGTCGCTATCCCTTCAGCCGAGACCCTGGCGGAAGACGGCGTCGAGGTCATCTACCCGGTCGTCTTCCTCGCCGCAGGGGTGACATTCACCCGCGTCGAGGTGGTGGACGAGACCGCCCAGACCCTCTGGGCCGACAACGCGATCCTCCAGATCGGGGACGCGCAGAGGGACGTGTCGGACACTTCTTTCTTCGACGGCGACACCAGTCCGGTCAGGATCGGCGACACCGGGAAGGCGCTGGTCTACTCGTGGACCGGGGTGCCTGGAGGCTCTCCGTCGCGTGAAGAGGTCGGCCGGTGGCCGATCTTCACCCTGACCGCGATCATCCCCGACGGCGACGCCCCAGTCGTGCAGGTGATCGTGCCCGGCCTCTACGCACGATCGGGGACCCCGGTGAAGGTCACCGGCCACACGCCGGACGGGTTCTCCTGGACGGTGCGTGGCAGCGGCAGCATGGGCAGCGGTTCTCAGCTGGTGCTCGGTGACGCGCTTGCGCCTGTCAATGTGCCGTTGACGTACCGCATCGTGCGGCCTTGGGACGGGCAGACGGTCGAGTCGACGCCGGTGACACGCCCGTGGTCGGGTCGGTCTCTGATGACTGATGTCATCGGGGGCGGCCGTCTGGACCTGATCTGGCAGGGAGACGACTCTCGTGCGCCGGACCAACGGATCACTGCTCACGAGATCCCTGGGCGCTCGACTCCGGTGATGGTTTTCGCCCCAGCCATGGGGGCTGGCACAGTCTCGCTGACGGCCCGCACGAGCGGGGCTCACACGCAGACGATGACGGCTCTGGCCGCCCGCCCGACTATCGCGCTCCTGTTCCACAATCCCGCCAGGTGCTTCCAGTGCCGCCGCGGAGTCTGCGACGTGCCACTGACGACGGTCATGGCCCTGACCTCGGTGTCGCAGGCACGCACACCCCGCCAGGACCAGGCGGAGCGGGCATGGACCCTGAAGGGAACCATCTGCTCGGTCCCGGAGCCGCAGCGCATTGTCGGTCTGTCCGTCTGGGACGACTTCGACGCGGCGGCTCTGACCTGGACCCGTCTCGACGCCATGGGCCTGTCCTGGGACGACTTCGACGCCACGATCTGGCAGGAGGTTCGGTAACCGATGCTCCAGCGCCCCAAGATCCCCGCCGATGCCCTGAGTAGCGCATTCTCTTGGGATGCTCGCGTGGACTCATGGCTCGGCCGGACCTGGCTGGGCCAGGTGCCTGTCAAAGCCGGCTCCGTCACCTGGACGACCAGCCAGCAGGTCCAGGGCACCCTGAGCCTCACGGTCCCCAGAATCGGGGCGGCGGGCCAGGACGAGGACTCCCGCGACTGGACCCCGCTCGCACCGGACTCTCCGTTAGCGGCTATGGGGCAGGTCCTCCACGTGCAGGTGACCGTCGCCTCCCTCGTCTCCACCGACCGCTGGGATGTCCCCCTCGGCCGCTTCCTCATCACCCAGTGGGAAGTAGGGGAAACCGACATCCGCGTCACGGGTAAGTCGTTGCTCCAGCACCTTGAGGACGACCGCCTGACCTCGCCAACCGTCCCCTACTCGGGCGGCACACTCGCCTCAGAGCTGCGCCGCCTGGTCGGCGGCCACATGGGCGTCATCGTCAGTGACGCCCTCACCAACCGGGCCTGCCCCTCCATGTCCTGGGGAGAGTCCCGCATCGACGCCGTCTACGAGCTCACCGACGCCTGGCCGGCCCGCCTGCGCGAGGGCCCCGACGGCGTCCTCTACGTCCTGCCGCCCATTCCGTCTATCACCGAGCGCCCGGAGACAACCCTGACAGACGGCGAGGCCGGCACCGTCATCGGCGTCACCCGCCAAGGCTCCCGAAACGGGATCTTCAACCGCATCGTCGCCCGAGGACAGGAGCAGGATGATGCTGGGCAGCCGCGCTTCCAGGCCATTGTCGACCAGACCACCGGCCCCCTACGCACCTCCGGCCCCTACGGCGTCATCACCAAGTTCTTCAGCTCGCCCCTCATCACTTCCAAGTCCGCAGCCTTCGACTCCGCCGTCACGATGCTCGCCACCTCGGTCAGGCAGAAGACCACGGTCCCCGTCACCCACGCACCAAACCCGACTCTCACTCTAGACACCCCGGTCGAGCTCATCACCGCCAACATCGACGGCGCTGCCAAGATCAACCAGTGGGGAATCGTCACCTCAACCGAGATCCCCCTCGTCTACAGCGGGACGTCACGCTCCGACATCGAAGTGGTGACCACAACATGAGCCTGCCCATCCTCGACCTCCTCAACTCCACCCCAGCAGACGAAGGCCCCCGCCCAGGCTCCGACCACGCCATGGTCGCCGTCGCCCGCGTGCTCGACGTCGCCAACGGCGGCACCACAGTCACCGTCTCCCTCCTTGGCTCCGCTGGAATCACCCTGCCGGCCACCGTCTCCACCTGGACAGGCGTCGAAACTGCCTACGTTCTCCTCGACCCATCCACCGGACGCCCGATTCACGTCCTCGGCCCAGCCCCAGCCCCAAAGATCGCTCCAGTCTCCTTCAAACCACCCAAGGCCACCACCCGCACCGTCACCCGCACCGCCTACCCCATCTGGACCGGCACCCACGCCCCAGCCGGGTGGAACCGCTTCGGCGCCGCCATCGTCGGCCACCCCCGCGACCTCAACCAAGGAGACGCCGGCACCGGCACCCTGACAGGCCTAGCCACCTACGGCCAGCAGATCCCCGCCATCGGCGCCACCAGCATCACCCGGGCCACCCTCACCGCAACCGGCAACGGCGCCAACCCCAACACCTGGAACGCAGTCTTCCAGTGCGCCACCTACACCGACGACGGCCCCCAAGCCACCGGCCCCCAGGCCACCGGAACCATCACCAACAGCCAAACCAGCAGCATCGATGTCACCGCGCTCGCGGACGGCCTGCTTGCGGGCCATGGGATCGCTCTGGTGGGCGCCGTCTACGGCGGTCTCCGCGGACAGGGTGACTCGATGGTGCTGTCCCTTCAGTGCGAGGTTGAGTCATGAGCGGAGGCTGGTCGGTGTGCGGCCTGTGCGGCGTCGTTGTCGCCGATATTCCTGGTCACGTCTATTGGCACGAGACCGGAGCACTCGAGCTCATCGCCGAGATAGTCGAGGAGCTCCAACAAACACCGAAATCCGATGCGGGTGAAAACACCCGAGCAGATGAGTCAGAGTCAACAGATTCCACGACCACCCCCTCAGAGGGAGAGGAGTAATCGCATATGCCATCGATTGACGTCAGAGGCCACCTGGTGCCAAATGGGAGCGAACCGGCGTCCAGGCAGTCCCTTCTGGACCTCTCTCGCTCAATTCCGTCGGTTAAGGCGTGCGCCTCGGAAGCGGCTGCCATCCAGCACATCAATGCCCTCAAGGCTGCCGGGGCCAAGGTCACCGAGGACAACCCTGTGTTCGTGTGGCGTACGGACATCAAGGCTCTCCTGGTGTGGGACGGTCTCCACTGGGCCGGAACCAGCCGGTTCCGTATCGAGACCCAGCAGGTCGGGGATGTGGGAATCAGCTACACACAGCCCGGCCCTCATGAGCTCAGCATATTCAAGGCCGGCCGTATCGCCGGCTTCACTGACAGCTTGAACTACGGCTCGGGATGGTTTCCCTACCAGCATTTCCCCGACCCCTTCCCGAATGCCTGCATAGCGGTCGTGTTTCAGCCGATCTGGAACAATGCGGTCAAATGGAACTTTACCTCGATGACGCCACCCGCTGTGTACGACCTCGACCGAACGGGGTTCCGGGTCATGTTCCCCAATGAGAAAGACAGGTCTCGGGCGCACGCGCTCATGTGGATCGCCGTCGGGTTCTGACTGCGCCCGCTTTTCTCTACCCCGCGCCAGTCTGGTGGCGGGGTTTTCTGTACCCAGAATCAGGAAGGATTTGTATGTCTGTCGCGTCAGTCGCAGCCAGCATCGCGCGCCGTATCTGTGATGTGGAGGATGTGGGATATAGCCAGCCCGACCGAAGGACGTGGTACTCGGAGGCGGACTGGGAGGGGCACGTCAAGAGCCCACAGAACGCCGACTGCTCCAGCTTGGTGTGCGGGGCCGTCAATTATGGTTTGCATGACGCTCTTGGCGTCCCCTGGGGGCACAAGGCTCTGCTCGAAATTGATGACTTCTGGACAGGCAATATGAGGGAAGGTCTGGAGGCCAGGGGCTTCCAGGAGGTGCCCTGGGAGGACACCAATCTTTACCCGGATGGTGGTTTCCAGACCGGCGACGTTGTCCTCTCGGTAGCCAGCGAGGGCGGCAAGAAGCATGTCGTCATCATCACCGACGCCGCCAACGACCTCCTCAGCGAAGCCTGGATCGCCGAGGACGGATCGGACGATGGTGTCCTGGGTGATCAGACCGGGGTTGAGACCAGGACCGTCTCCTACTCCTCGCACCCGTACACCAGGTCGGGGGCCTGGACGAGCTGTCATCGTTTCAACAGAGACCGGTTCCTGGCCCAGTGGCCGGAGTTCGCCAAGAAGACCCCAGCCCCCAACCCCACGCCGGCCCCCGCGCCAGCGACACCGTCGATGCCGGCTCATGCTCACGGTATTGACGTCTCCTCTTACCAGGAGGGGATCGACATCGCGGGCCTGTGGGCGGACTTCGTCATCGTGAAGTGCACTGAGGGCGATGGGTACACGAACCCGTGCATGGGTGCGCAGGCCCAGGCGACCTTGAGCAGCGGCAAGCGATTGGGGCTTTATCATTTCGCCCGTCCCGGCGACGTCTCCGACCAGGTGCGGTACTTCCTGGCCGCTGCCAAGCCCTATCTCGGGCGGGCGACCTTGTGGCTGGACTGGGAGGACGACGCCCCGGCCCAGGGACCGGGGTGGGCTCTGGCGTGGCTCGACGCCGTCGCGGCGGCTACCGGCACGACGCCGGGCATCTACATGAACGGCTCCACTGTCAACGACTACGACTGGGCGGCCGTCGCCGCGAGGTACCCGCTGTGGTACGCCGACCCGACGAACTACAACACCACCTACATCGGCTACATCGACCCGACTGTCCCCTCGCTTCGGTTCTGGGGGCAGCCGTTGGTTCACCAGTACTCCCAGCGGGGGCGCCTGGCCGGCTACGGCGGGGCGCTGGACTTCAACCGGCTTCGCGACAGGTCCGTCTGGGACCGGATGAGGACGGCGGGCTCCGTGTCTCCGTCGACTCCCGCCGCGCCGGCCGCGTTGGTTGTGGACGGTGAGTATGGGCCCGCCACGCTTCGTCGTCTCTGGGAGGTCATGGGGGCGGTGGGCTACCCGGAGGTGTTCGCGGTGGCGAACCTGAGGCGCTACCTGAACAAGGCAGTGCCAGCGCACTCGCAGCGCATGCTCACGGGGGCGGACAGGCTGCCTGAGGACCGGGGCTGGGACGCTCAGCTGTTCCGTGTCTTCCAGTACTGGGCGTGGTGCTGGGTCCGGCCGGTCTCCAGCTCCTGGAGCACTTTCGCGCCCGGCTGGAGCTTCGGTGAGTTCATCGACGGAGAGGCGGGCCCCGCGACCTGGGCGGCGCTCCAAGAGGCCCTCAACCGCTCCAAAACGGCCTCGTTCAGGCTCATGTAACAGCCCAGGAGCAGCCCCCCACAACACCACTCACTCAGTCACCACAGCTACCGCAACCGACATCCCAAGAGCTAAGAAGGATCACAATGAAGTCACTCATCTCGGACCCGTTCATCACGACCGTCGTCCTAGGCATCATCTGGCCCCTCATTCAGGCGGCCCTGGACCGCCCCTGGTGGACCCGAGGCCGCCGTGTCACCCTCGTCATCGTGGCCGGCGTCGTCCTGACAACCGGCGCGTGGGCCATCAGCGCCTACCCCCTGGCGATCGAGACTCTGGCTGCCCAGACTGGCCGCTTCCTCGGTTTCGCCTGGCTCGCGTTCCAGGCCCTGTCCCGAATCAAGATTCACGGCATCACCGTGATCGAGTGGGCCGGAATCCTCACCCCCGGCGGCGAGACCCGCACCGACTACACCCCCCGCCACGCAACCGGCGCCCAGGGTGGGACGGAGCTCTGATGAACACCGTCATGCCGTCGCACCCCTTCGTGGAGATCTTCTCCTCGCAAGAGGTCGCGGCGGCGGCGGGCGTCTTCCTCCTGGCCGTCATCGGCCTGGCCACGATGGGCGTGCGCTGGGCGCGCACCTGGGTCGAGACTCAGATCGGAGCCCTGCACTCGCAAGTCGCTGAGGTGGGGGACCGAGCCAAAGGAGCTAGAGAGGCTGCCGAGCAGGCAGTGGATGCCACCACCAACAGTCACGGCACCCACATCCGCGACGACCTCGACGAGGTACGAGACGCCGTAGACACGATCCTCAGACGGATGGACGCAGCCGAGCTCGCCCGGATTGAGGAGCGCGACACTCGCGAAAGACGGGACCGCCGTGCCGAAGACCAGATCGACGGGATGCGCGACGACATCCGCAGCCTGACCGCCTCCGCCGAGCGCGCCCACGCCCGCCTCGACGAGCGAGTCACAGCATTGGAGGCAGCCAAATGATTGCCGACGCCATCGCCCGCGCACTCACCCAGTGGACGCCAGAAGACCCCGCCTCCTGCGACCCCGCATGGGCCGAGACGATGCGCCAGGACCTCGAGCAGGCCCAGAAACTGATCGCCGAAGCCCTCGCCAACCTCAGCCAGCCAGGTTCATGATCTGTACCGTCCAGGCTAGATTGGGGCCCCTCCAGCCAACGGCTGGAGGGGCCCCAATCTCGTCTTGCTGTCCGGGACTCTCCACAGTCCGCCGATAGCCTGCTCCTCACACTCAACCAATGGCTACACAACGGGCCACACCCTCTCTGTAGTATGCGAACGACACGCTAGCATCACCCGCATGATCCCAAAGGAAAGTCGATGTCCCCCTGATTGATTGCATGAATCATCGCCGGACTTTTAATCCGAAGGTCGTGGGTTCGAGCCCCACAGGGGGTACCGCACTGGCCAGTGGGGACGGGAGAACTCTCCCATGGTGAGCCGGGCTCGATCGACGCCAACCCAGATGGCCGGATGCGAGCGCAGGTCACTCAGCCACAGGACATAGCCGACTCTGAGGGCCTAACCTTGCGGATCGCAGACCGCTCCGGGGACTCACCGTCCAACCTCCGAGGCGGCTTCATCATTTTCCGCTTGCAGCGGCGTCGAGCACGCGACCGACGTAGCTGCCGAACTTCTCGGTGATGCTGCCGTGGTCGTCGTTGGGCCACTCGCTCCAGGTGTGACCGAAGCCCGCCGATCGGTAGTAGGCCAGGCTGTTGCGGGCGTGCCCGCTGCCATCGAATCCGTCGAGGCTGTTGGCGGGCACGTCACGGATTCCGGTCACCCAGTTCAACGAGAGCCGTTCCTTGGCGCCTGAGGAGAAGGCGGCCTTCTCCTCAGGCGCGTCGCCGCCCCCGAAAAGCAGGAAGCCCCCGCCCGCCATGCGCTCGGCGTAGGCCGGGAAGAACCACTGGCTGATGAACTCCGAGCCGCCGGAGTAGCCCACGAGCCAAACCCGATCCGTGGTGGCGCCGCACCCGGCGACCACGTAGTCGAGCGCCTGCTCCAGGTAGCGGACCTTGCCATCCTGATCCTCCAGCCACCAGGATCCGTCGTCTCCGGGAGCACGCACCGAGACCACGTCGTACCCGCGAGCGCTCGCCGCCTCGACGACTCCCCCGGCGCCGGCCAAGCCACCGCGGGACCTCTCGCCCCGGTCCAGATTCCCTTCACTGTGGAAGGGCTGCCCGTCGCCGTCGAGGTAGACGACCAGTCCGACCGGCACGTCCGTGGCCGCGTAGAAGATGCAGTCGGAGGTCTCGTCCTCGTCGTCGGTGTAGGAGAACGCGGCAGGAACCGACAGGTCTCCCGGCGTCGGCCGCAGGCTCGACGCAACGCCGGCCCCGCGTGAGCGCAGGTGCGAGGGCGAAGTCGAGTGCGTTGCCGCTCGCTGCACCCCCCGAGAAGCGCAGCCGGCCAGGATGAGGCCCGTCATCACGCCGGTCAGGGCTCGCCGCGAAAGGTGCGCCGCCACGCTCTCCACCCACCTTCCTGATCGCCGTCAGCCACTCGACGGTAGCACCGGCATCCCGGTTCCGCCCGGCCGGCGCGAGGCCCGAATCGCACCACCGACGACGACGCGAACCAAGGTGGATAGGGGCTCAGCGCGGGAGCACGGCGCCTTCAACACCCAAGAGCGCGCGCCGAATGCCGCCTCACGCGACGCCTCAGGCGGGACTGCCCTGACTACCCTGGCCGTTCTTAGCCCCGCTCACCGCGGGAGCCGCGCCCACGACCACCGCCGCTGCGGCCGCCCCGGCCAGAGCCCCGCTCACCGCTCCCACCGCGCCGCTTCGCGCCGCGCCCACTCTTCCCAGCGTGCCCGCCGCGTCCACCGTGCGCTCCCCCGCTGCGACCTCCGCGGCCGACGCGACCGGACCGACCACGCCCCGCTTCGCCGTGGCCGCGCCCCGGCCTCCCGGTGGAGGCCCGCCCGTTGGGACTGCCGCCCTTGATGGCCACGCCCTCAGGCATGTCCTCCAGCGCGACAGCCTCGGCGACCTGCCCCACGAGGGCGGCCACGGCGTCGTCGTCGGGCCGGATGCGCTCAATGTCCGCGCGGATCCGCGCCTTCTTGAGCAGAACCTGCACATCGTGCTTCTGCTCGGGCAGGACGAGGGTGACGACGCTCCCGGCAGCCCCGGCGCGGGCGGTGCGGCCAGAGCGGTGCAGGTAGGCCTTGTGCTCGGCGGGCGGGTCGACGTGAACCACGAGCTCGACGCCGGAGACGTCGATACCCCGGGCGGCGATGTCGGTGGCGACCATGACGTGCACCTGCCCGGTGGAGAAGGCCCGCATGGCGCGCTCGCGCGCGTTCTGGCTCATGTTGCCCTGCAGCTCGACGGCGGGGATCCCGGCCTGGACGAGCTTGCGGGCCAGGCGCCGGGCGAGGTGCTTGGTGCGGGTGAACAGGATGCGCTGCCCCTGCCCGGAGGCCAGGCACCGCACGATGCCGTCCTTGGCGGTCTTGTCCGCGACCATCCACACGCGGTGGGTCATGGCGTCCACCGGCGAGGTCGAGGGGTCCACGGAGTGGTGGAGCGGGTCGTGGAGGAACTCCTTGACCAGCGTGTCCACGCCGTTGTCCAGGGTCGCGGAGAACAGCAGGCGCTGGCCGCGCTGCGGGGTGGCGCGCAGGATGCGGCGGACATTGGGCAGGAAGCCGAGGTCGGCCATGTGGTCGGCCTCGTCCAGGACAGTGATCTCGACCTCGTCGAGGCTGACGAGTCCCTGCCCCATGAGGTCCAGGAGCCGGCCGGGACAGGCGACGACGACGTCGACACCCGCCTTGAGGGCCTTCTCCTGGGGCTTGGCGGAGACCCCACCGAAGATGGTGGTCACATCCATGTCGACGACGCGAGCCAGGGGCTCGATGACCTCGGCGATCTGGAGGGCGAGCTCACGGGTGGGTGCCAGGACCAGGCCGATGGGGTGGCCTGGGCGGGCCTTGTCCTGCTGCGCCAGGCGCTGGACGAGCGGCAGGCTGAAGGCCAGGGTCTTGCCCGAGCCGGTGCGGCCGCGGCCGAGCACGTCGCGCCCGGCGAGGGTGTCGGGCAGGGTGGCGGCCTGGATGGGGAAGGGTGCGGTGAAGCCGCGGGCGTCGAGGTCGGCGGCGAGGTCTGAGTCCACGCCGAGGTCGGTGAAGGTGGCCTCTCCCGCAGCCGGGATCTTCCCGGAGGCGAAGCGGTGTGAGGCGGAGGTGCGGTGTGCGGCCACGAGGATCCTGTCGTTTGGGACCGCGAGCACGCCGGCGCGTGTCGCTGGCAGCGTGCGCGTCGGTGCGTGAGGTGCCGGCGTACGCGGCTCGACGGCGCGGGGCGTCGGTGAGTCGACGCGCGCCGGGACCGGGGCACCAGCCAGGCCGGGCGGCGCCCGGACCAGGGAGCCATCCTGCCCGAGATCCCGCAATGTGTCACTCCGGGCGACTATTCACTGTGCAGGCACTCGCCGCGGCCAGCATCGAAACGCCCTGACCAGCGGTTTTACGGCGCGCCCCGGAAACGACGGCCGCAGAACCGACGGAAAAGTCGCCATTCGTGACACCTGAGGACCCAGACCCGCCCCGACGGCCACGAATTGAGGCGGGCTACCTGCCCAGGCGGCGCTCCCGGCTGGCGAAGTCGCGCAGCGCCCGCAGGAAGTCCACGCGCCGGAAGGCCGGCCAGTTGACCTCGCAGAAGTAGTACTCGGAGTGCACCGACTGCCACAGCAGGAACCCGGAGAGCCGCTGCTCACCCGAGGTGCGGATGACCAGGTCGGGGTCGGGCTGCCCCTTGGTGTAGAGGTGCTCGGTGATGTCCTCCTCGCTGAGCGATGCGGCCACCTCCTCCAGGCTCGCCCCGGCGGCGGCCCGCTCGCGCAGCAGCTCGCGCACAGCGTCGGCGATCTCCTGCCGGCCCCCGTAGCCGACGGCGATATTGACCTGCATGCGCCGGTCCCCGGCCGCGGCATTGGCAGCCTCGCCCGCCGACCCGCCTGCCCCAGAGGCCTCCGCACTCGCCGGCCGGGAGCGGACGACGGCGGCGCGCAGGCGCTCGGCCAGAGGCTCGGGCAGGAGGTCGACGGCACCCACGAGGCGCAGGCTCCAGCGGCCGGTCTCGGCGAGCTCGTCGACGGCGTGGGCGATGATGTCCAGCAGGGGCGAGAGCTCGGCCGGGTCGCGGGAGAGGTTGTCGGTACTCAGCAGCCACAGGGTGACGACCTGGACCCCCATCTGCTCGGCCCACCCGAGGAACTCCTCGATCTTGTCCGCGCCGCGCTTGTGTCCCTGCGCGGCCCCGAAGCCCATGGACTTGGCCCAGCGCCGGTTGCCGTCGAGGATGACACCCACGTGGTGGGGCACCGTGGCCGGGTCGATGCGCGCAGCCAGCCGTCGCTCATAGATGTCGTAGAGGAGGTTGTCGCCTGCCATGCCGTGTTCCTCGGGGCTCCTCGGTGGGGTTGTTGGGGGACGGGGCCCGACGGCGCGGGGCCACCCCCAACGCTATCGCGCGACGCCCCTCTCGCGCTGGACGAGTCGGCTAACAGCCGGGTCAAATCCGGCCATCAGGTTCACCCAGGGTTGCCGGGGCACAACAGAGGCATGCCAGGCGGTTGGGCCGCACCGGCTCTCACGACGACGACGGCCGGGAACCTCCTGACGCGCACGAACGTGCCTGCCGCGTCACATCGCCGTCCGGACCGCTACCACCACAACCTACGCTCACGTAACCTACGGAGTCGTAAGGTTCAGAATCGCCCCTGGTCCCAGCCCACACCAGCCAGAAGGACGCTCACGCCCATGTCACCGACACCGCCTTCAACGCCGCCGGCCTCGCGCCGCTCCGCGTCCGCGAGCGCCAAGGGCGTCATCGCCGCCGTCAAGCCGAGGCTGCGCGGGTGGATCCACGCCGGTACCGCGCCACTGGCCCTGGCGGCCTGCATCGTGCTGACGGTGCTGGCGCCGGGAGCGGGCCTGAAGTGGGCCTGCGCCGTCTACCTGACGTGCTCGCTGCTGCTGTTCGCCAACTCCGGCGTCTACCACATCGGCACCGGGCACTGGCCGGCGAGGGTCGCGGCCACGCTGCGGCGGATCGACCACGCGAACATCTACCTGCTCATCGCCGGCACCTACACGCCCCTGTCGGCGGCGCTGCTGCCGACGCGCACGGCCACCCTGGTCCTGGGGATCGTGTGGGCGGGGGCCGCGATCGGCACGGCCACGAACCTGCTGTGGATGCACGCCCCACGCTGGTTCACCACCGCCCTCTACGTCATCCTGGGCTGGGTGGCGGTCTGGTTCCTGCCGCAGTTCTGGCGGACAGGCGGCCCCGCGGTCGTGTGGCTGCTGGTGGCCGGCGGCGTGACCTACACGCTGGGCGCCGTCGTCTACGCCCGCAAGACGCCCGACCCCTCGCCGCGCTGGTTCGGCTTCCACGAGATCTTCCACGTGTGCACCGTGGCCGCATGGGCCTGCCAGTGCGTGGCCTGCTTCCTGGCGGTTCTGCGCTAGCGGGGACGGCGGGCTGCGGGAGGCGGCCGCTGAGGCAACCGGTCCGACGCACGGCCCACCACGCCGTCGAGCCGCCCACTTTTCCCGCCGAGTCCCCAAACCTCACAACGACGTCGATCAGGCGGGTTGGCACGGATTCGCCCGCCTCGCCGCCCGAGCGCAGCCCCGGAATACTCCAGCACCTTTCGCCAACCACACAGCATTCCCTCAGGCTGCGGCGTAGACTCGCGCTTCAAACCCGGTCGGCCCTGTAAGGAGCCGCCGGGTATCGTCGTCGCAAGGTAACCCGACCGGCTGCCGAGCGACCAGCACCAGTCATCCAAGGAGGACCCATGTCCGAACAGTCACAGGGAACCTGGCTCACCCAGGAGGCCTACGACCGGCTGTCCGCCGAGCTCGAGCACCGCAAGACGACCGAGCGCAAGGAGATCGCCCAGCGCGTGGAGGCGGCTCGCCAGGAGGGTGACCTGCGGGAGAACGCCGGCTACCACGCCGCCCGCGAGGAGGCGGGGCTCAACGAGGCGCGCATCATCCAGCTCGAGGAGACCCTGGAGAACGCGCAGATCGGCGAGGCTGCCGACGACGGCTCGATCTCGGCCGGCACCATTGTCACCGCGAAGGTGGCCGGCAAGGAGCAGGTCTTCGCCCTGGGCGGCCAGGAGATCACCGCGGACGTGCCCGACGGCGTCAAGGTCTTCTCCCCTGACGCCCCGCTGGGCCAGGCCCTCATGGGGCACCGTGCGGGCGACACCGTTTCCTACGATGCCCCCACCGGCCGGAAGATCCAGGCCGAGATCGTCAAGGTCGAGCGGGTCTGACTTCCTTTCCCCTTCCACCGAGCCGGGCATTTTTCGCGTAGCCCTACCGAATTTCCGTTGGGCACCGCGAGAAATGCCCGGCTCGATGTCTCCACCCCGGCCGCTCCTCGCGGTCAGTGAAGCGCGGGCGGGAATAGGGGCCGGGCGCAGTAGCGTGTCCCCATGTTCAACGCCCTTCGTCACTCGCTCAGCGGATCGGCGCCGGCCGGCCGCGAGACGCCGGTCCTGCCCGCCCCCGGAGACCACCCGGTGCTGGGGACGCCCCTGGACGGGCCGTGGCCCGAGGGCAGTCGGGTCATCTACCTAGCGGCCGGCTGCTTCTGGGGCGTAGAGCGGATCCTGTGGCGCCAGGACGGCGTCGTCTCGACGTCGGTGGGCTACATGGGCGGCCAGACGCCCAACCCCACCTACCAGGAGGTGTGCACCGGGGCGACCGGTCACGCCGAGACGGTGCGCGTCGTCTACGACCCTGCCGTCTGCGGCGAGGGCGGGGAGACCCTGCTCAAGACCTTCTGGGAGAACCACGACTCCACGCACCTGAACCGCCACGGCAACGACGTCGGCACCCAGTACCGCTCGGCGGTGTGGACGACGACGCCCGCCCAGCGCGAGGCGGCCGTGCGGATCCGCGAGGCCTTCCAGGGCGAGCTGACCCGCCTGGACCTGGGCACCTGCGTAACCACCATTGAGGACGCCGCCGACGCGCCGGCTCAGTTCGGCGGCCCCTACTACCTGGCCGAGGACTACCACCAGGCCTACCTGCACAAGAACCCCAGCGGCTACTGCAACCACGGCCCCAACGGGGTGACCTGCCCGGTCGGCCTCACGGACCTTCCCGCCCAGATCGACATCCTGGCCCCCGGAGACGCGCTGGCCTGAGGGCGCCGCCCCAGCCATTGACGGGTCAATCACCAGCGTTCTCACACGTTGCGTTGAGATGCTGTCCCCCGGTCGCCGGCCAGCACTCCCAGCTGTGAGCGCCCGCGACACCCAGACCTGTTTCCCTGCGCACCAAAGGAGGCTCAACCCCGATGAGCAGCCAGCAGACGAGCACCCCGTTGGACCGGTCTCCAGCGGGGGCGGCCTCGCAGCCCCACTGGTCTGAGGACACAGACTTCCAGTGGCGCGCCGCGACCGAGCTGCTCATCGCCATGGGGATCCCACGCTCTACCGCCCGCCTCACCGGCGACCTGCGCACCTCCATCGCGCACCTGGAGGAGGTCGACGCGCGCCTGCCCCGTGACGGCAAGCCCCTGCCGGAGGCCGACCGCCTCACCCGCAACAACGCCGTCGACGACGTCGCCCGGGCCATCCTGCCGCTGGCACACGCCACCCTGGAGCGGATCCGGGCAGAGGGGCTGCGCACCGAGGTCGTCGGCGTCGACTACGACGCCCTGTGCGACGCCGTCGAGCAGCTCGAGGCCACTTACCGCGCCGGCTGGTGGCGCGCGGCCGAGAGGGAGGGCGCCGACTTCTTCCTGCGCGAGGTCGAGGCCCTCAACCGTCTTAACGTCCCGTCGGTGCGGGCCAACTGGCGTGACGCCGGCAAGATCGCGGGCATCCTGCGCAAGATGCCCGTCTCGACGCTGCGGCGCGTGGCTCGCACGAGCAATCCCATGGCGCTGCGGCTCATGGTGCTGTTCAACCTCCAGGCCGGCTACCGCGACGGCAGCTTCGACAAGACCATCTCGATCCCCCGCCTGATCCACACCCGCACCAGCGAGTACCGCACCGAGTACCGGGCCGGCTCAGCCGCTTAGCGCGAACCACGCAGCCGAGCAGCCCCCGCCAGCCCCCGCCGACCCACTCACTTCGACCGAATCTTCATAAACGACGCGGCTC
>NZ_KV811009.1:77902-111066 GCF_001812965.1 Actinomyces sp. HMSC075C01 | reverse complement strand
GACCGAATCTTCATAAACGACGCGGCTCCGGGTCGATTCTGAAGTTCTGGTCGAAGTGTGTGCGGGCGGGAGGGCGGATGGGGGCCGGCGGCCAGGGCTGGCCTCGTCAGTCCCCGCTCCGCCGGCCGGCCAGCTCGAGCTTGCGGTAGCGGCTGACGGCCGCGGCGACGTCGACCATGCGGGGCCGCACGAGGAAGGCGGGCCGCTCGCGCTCGTCGGTCAGGGCGTCCAGGCCCTCCTCATCGAGCAGGGCCTCGAGGTCGTCCAGGCACTCGCGCAGTGGGGAGACCCCGTCGAAGCGTTGCTCCAGCAGGGCGCGCAGGGCGTAGGCGATGGCCTCGGCCTGACCCGGGTCGGAGACGCCTCCGACGTCGGAGATGTCGATGTCCTCCCGGTCCAGGATGAGGGTGGAGGTGCCGTGGGCGCGGGTGCGCACCGGCCCCCGGCGGGTGCGCGGCGGGGCGGGCTCGGGGACGCGCTGCCGAGGCTCGGCGAAGTCCTCCAGGCCGGTCAGGGGCCGGGGCTGGTCGGCGACGACCCGGCGGGCCTGCTCGGTGACGTCGCGCAGGTGGTAGGCGTCCATGAGCAGGACCCGGTCGGCCACGTCCAGGTAGTCCCCGGAGCCGCCCATGACCATGACCGTGGAGACGCCCCGCCGGCGGAACAGCGCGGTGATGCGGTCCACCAGGGGCGTGATGGGTTCGCGCTCGGCGGCCACGAGCGCGCGCATGCGCGAGTCGCGGATGAGCAGGTTCGTGGCGGAGGTGTCCTCGTCCAGCAGCAGCGTCGTGGCGCCGGCCTCGACGGCCTCGATGATGGAGGCGGCCTGGGAGGTGGATCCCGAGGCGTTGCGGGTGGTGAAGGAGGCGGTGTCGCGCCCGGCCGGCAGGTGGGAGATGAAGGGGGTCAGGTCGACGCCGGTCACGGCGCGCCCGTCGGCGGCCCGCACCTTGACGGCGTCGGGGACCGTGGCGACGAGCTCGCGCCCGTCCCCGGGGACGTGCGGGTAGACGCCGCGCTCGATGGCGCTCAGCAGCGTGGACTTGCCGTGGTAGCCGCCTCCGACGATGACGTTGACGCCCGCCTCGACGACGGTGCCGTGCACTGTCCCGGCGTGCGGGAGCTCCACCGTGGCGGCCATGGACTCGGGGGCCTGGAGGGGAACACCGCCGTCCAGGGGATCGTCGCTCACCCCGGAGCGGCGCGGCAGGACGGAGCCGTCGGCGAGGAAGGCCACCCAGCCGTTGCGGGCCACCGTCGCGGTCAGGGCCCGGTGGTCCTCAAGGGTGGCGACGTGGCGCACGAGCCGGTCGCCCCGCTCGCCGGTGAGGTCCATGGCCTCCTCCAGCTCGCGCACGAGGTCGCGCCCCACGATCCGGGAGGCCTCGTGGCCCTGGATGGAGCGGCCCTGGGCGGGCAGAGCCAGGCGGGCGCGGACCTCCAGCACCCAACCGGTCCCCTCCTTCTTCTCGTCGGGGCGCAGGATGATGCTGGAGCGCTGCAGGATCTCCTGGCCCGGGGAGGCGATGGACAGCGCCGTGCCGCGGAAGCCCGCGTGCAGCTCGCGGGTGAGGAAGTCGCCCACGGTCAGGCGGCGGTCTGTGTCGGCCAGCAGGTCGGCCTCGTCGAGCAGTTCTAGGCCGTGCAGGTCGGTAGGCACGTCCACGTGGATGCGCGTGGGCGGGGCGTAGGGGTCGGACTGGACGCGGTCAATGTGCAGGAACCAGCCTGCGGGCGCCCGGTAGCGTCCGACGATCGCCTTGTAGGCGGCGTAGGAGCGTCCGTCGAGGGCGTGGAGGTGGCCGACGAGGTCTGCCAGGAGGCCGTCGCGGGGCTCGTCATCGTAGACGCGGCGCGAGCGGCCGCGCTCGCCATCCCGGTAACCGCGGTCTCCGCCCCGGCCGCCACCGGAGCCGCCTCGGTAACCACGGTCTCCGCCCCGGCCGCCACCGGAGCCGCCTCGGTAGCCGCGGTCGCCGTATCCGCCCCTGTCGTCCCGGCGGGAACCGCCTCGCTCGCTGCGCTCAGTCATGGGGAAACCCTACCCACCCGCCATACCGCTCCCGCCAGCCCCGGCACGAACGACGTCGCCGCCGCGGCACCCGCAGGTACCGCCGACGGCGACGTAGTGGACTGGCGTCCTCCGGCTCAGCCGAACGACCGAGCTCGACGTCCTCAGCGCAGGGAGGCCAGGGCATCGGAGTGGGCGACGACGTCGCGCACCATGGCCGGGACCTCGGCGTCGTGGAATGCGGCCGGCGAGAAGGCGCCGTCGGCGAAGTCGGTGTTGAGCGACAGGAACACGTTGGAGGCCACAACGGTGGCACCCATGCCCTGGAGGATCTGCTGGAGGTGGCTGACGGCGCGGATGCCGACGCTGTAGGAGTAGCCGACCACGCCCACGCCCTTGTTGGCCACGGCGCCGGGCTGGAGGAAGTCGATGGCGTTCTTCAGGGCGCCGGGGATGGAGAAGTTGTACTCGGGGGTGACGAAGATCAGCGCGTCGAAGGACTTGAGGGCCTCATCGAAGGCGGCGCCGGCCGGGTCGCTGGGGACGGCCATGCGCGGGGGGATCTCCTCGGCGAACAGGGGCAGGTTGAAGGAGGCGATGTCGACGATCTCGGCCTCAACGCCCTCGATCTCGTTGGCCTGGTCGACCACCCACTGGGCGATGGTGCCACCCACGCGGTTGGGGCGGACGGAACCGACGACGACGGCAAGACGGGTCATGTGTTTCTCCTGGTTGAGATGAGCCGGGGCGGGGTCAGCGTCAGGCGAAGACTCCTTTGGTGCACCCGGCCGCGACAATTGATTTACCAACAACCTTATGGGAGTCCCAACAGAAAGAGCGACCCCTTATTGCATGATACCTGCCACAACACACTCCACCCGTGTGCGTCTTTCCGGAGAGGGCGGACGGCGCCGCGAACTCGTCACGGATTATCGGGCCAGGAAGAAGCGGAAGGCGGGGTCGGCGGTCTCCTCGTTATAGGAGTAGCCGAGGCGGTCCATGTGCTCGGTCAGCTCGACGTCGTCGGGCCCAGCCGCGAAGGCGCACAGGATGCGGCCGTAGTCGGCACCGTCGGTGCGATAGTGGAACAGGGTGATGTTCCAGCGGGTCCCCAGCACCTGAAGGAAGTGGGCCAGCGCCCCGGGCGACTCGGGGAAGAGGAAGGAGAAGAGGCGCTCGGGCACGCCCGGGGTGGCGCGCCCGCCGATCATGGAGCGCACGTGGACCTTGGCGAGCTCGTCGTCGGTGAGGTCGATGACCTCGTAGCCGGCCTCCTCCAGGTCCGCCACAATCTCGGCGCGCTCCTGGCTGCGGGCGGTGCGCACGCCCACGAAGATGCGGGCGGGGTCGGTGGCGGCGCGGGCCGCGGAGAGACGGTAGTTGAACTCGGTGACCGAGCGGGCCCCCAGGACCGAGGCGAAGCGCAGGAAGGAGCCCTGCTCCTCGGGGATGGTGACCCCGAGAATGGCCTCGCGCTGCTCACCGATCTCGCTGCGCTCGGAGATGTAGCGCAGCTGATGGAAGTTGAGGTTGGCGCCGGACAGGACGAAGGCGAGGCGCTCGCCGGACAGGTGATGCTCGGCGACATAGCGCTTGAGACCCGCCAGGGCCAGGGCGCCGGAGGGCTCGGAGATGGCGCGCACGTCGTCGAAGATGTCGCGCACGGCGGCGGAGGTCTCATCGGAGGAGACGGTGACGACGTCGTCGAGCAGGGCCCGGCACATGCGGAAGGTCTCCTCGCCGATACGGCGCACGGCCACCCCTTCGGCGAACAGGCCCACGTGGTGCAGGGTGATGGGCTCCCCGCCCAGCAGGGCGGCCTTGAGGCAGGCCGACTCCTCGTGCTCAACGCCGATGACCTTGATTCCGGGCATGAGCTGCTTGATGAGGACGGCGACGCCGGCCGCCAGCCCGCCGCCGCCCACGGGTACGAAGACGCGGTCGAGGTGGGCGTCCTGCTGGATGAGCTCCAAGCCGATGGTGCCCTGGCCGGCGATGACACGGGGGTCGTCGAAGGGGGCGATGTAGGACAGTCCCTCGACCTCGGCCAGACGGGTGGCCTCGGCCTTGGCGGCGTCGAAGTTGTCCCCGTGGAGGCGGACCTCGCCGCCCAGGGCGCGAACGGCGTCAACCTTGATCTGGGGGGTGACGGTGGGCATGACGATGATGGCGCTCATCCCCAGCAGGGCGGCGGAGCGGGCCACCCCCTGGGCGTGGTTGCCGGCCGAGGCGGTGACGACGCCGCGCTCGCGCTCGGCCGGGCTCAGGGAGCGCATGGCGTTGTAGGCGCCGCGGATCTTGAAGGAGTGGACGGTCTGGAGGTCCTCGCGCTTGACCTCGACGGTGTTGCCCAGGCGGGCCGACAGGGCAGGCATCTCCTGCAGGGGCGTGTGCTCGGCCGCCTCGTAGACGGGGGCCTTGAGGATCTCCCGCAGGTAGCGGGCGCTGTCCCAGGCCGGGGTTCCGTTGCTGCTGACGCTGTCGAGCTCATTCACGAGTGACAGCGTAACGGGCGGGCCGCCCGGCTCAAGCCGGCGGTGGTGCACGCACGTGTTGGGCACAATGCGCATGAGCACCAGTACGCTGGATTCCTCTGTATAAGTAAGGGAGCCGAAGACGAAGAGGCTGAGGCCAGTCGGCACGCTGAAGAGAAGAACGGGAGAAGATCATGAGCACCGCCACAAACAGCTCCACCATCACCACCTCGTGGGAGCAGATCAGGCAGGAGTCGCTGGCCGCCATGACCGAGGCCGAGCGAGCCGAGTACAACCGGGCTGCTATCGAGACCGAGGCCCGCCTCCAACTTGCCGAGCTGGTTTACAACGCACGTGCGGCCGCAGGAATCTCCCAGACAGAGCTGGCCCGACGCGCAGGAACACGTCAGTCCGTCATCTCTGCGATTGAAAACGGCGCTCAAGCGCCCGGTGGCGTCATGCTCGCACGTATCGCTCACGCCCTCGGCGGGACTCTCGGGATTCACGTCGCCGCCTAATACATACGTCATGCTCCCACCTCCTCATCGGGTCTCACGATGCTGCGCCATACGATGTGTCCGCAGAGCGAGCATGTCATCAGTTCACCGGAGCCGGCGGGAATAATTCGGGCGTACCGCAAGGTTGGTATGCACACCCTACGGAAAGGAGCCGCCATGTCGCTCCAGCTCTTCGAGCTCGTCCCCACCGCCCCGTCGCGCGAGGCCGCTGAGGCCCTCATCGCGCAGGTCTCCCAGGCCGTTGAGGCCGCCGGCGCCTCCGTCCTGGAGTCGCAGGTCACCGCCAGCCACGAACGTATCTTCACCATCGTCGAGCTCGCCTCCGACGACGTCGCCGGCCTGACCGAGGCCGTCCGGTCCGCTGCGGCCGACGCCGAGGTCACCGGCCCCGACGAGGTCCGCCTCGTGGGCGCCGACCTGGAGGACGTGCGCGCCCTGGCCCGCAAGGCCGACTACCTCGTGGAGTGGGACATCCCCGAGGAGATCTCCATGGAGACCTACCTGGCGCGTAAGAAGGCCAACTCCCCCAAGTACGCCCAGGTGCCGGAGGTGAGCTTCCTGCGCACCTACGTGCGTGAGGACACGGTCAAGTGCCTGTGCTTCTACGACGCCCCCGACGAGGAGGCCGTGGTGCGCGCCCGTGAGGCCGTCTCCACCCCGATCGACCGCCTCCACGCCCTGGAGGGCTGAGGTCCCGATCCGCCGACGAGGCGGGCGCCACCCCATTGCGCGGTTGGCGCCCGCCTCGTTGTCTGTGCCCGACGGCGCAGCCCTCGCGCCCGGCCCGGGCCGGGCCGGAGCCGGGCCGCTGCCGCCGGGCCCTAAACGTCTCAGCGGCTCCTGCGGTCTCAGCGCCGCATGCTGCGGGAGGCGGCCACCGACGTGATCGACAGGACCACAAGGGCGCCGGCGGGCGTGGCCACGGCCCAGGGGGCCCGCTCGATGTAGGGCAGCGCGTCGGACAGGACCAGCCCCCACTCCGGTGCGGGGCTCTGGGCGCCCAGGCCGAGGAACCCCAGGGCCGCCAGGGCCAAGGCCTTGCCAGGCAGCCTCAGGGCCGCGTGGCGCGCCAGGGGGCCGACGACGGCGGGCAGGACCCGGGTCAGGGTGATCCGCACGCGTCCCTCCCCCAGGACCGGGGCGAGAAGGACGTCGGGGCGCTGCCGGTTCTCGGCGACGAGCCCGGCGGCGTGGGAGGCCAGGGGCGCCCAGCCGACACCGGCCACGGCGATGGCGGCACCCGTGGCGCTGGGCCCGGAGACGCCGGCGACGATGAGCCCGGCCAGGATCGGCGGGGCGGCGTTGGCGACCTCAATGAACCCCGTGGCCGCCCGCGGCGCCAGCCCCACCAGCATGGCGATGACGAAGCACACCACCGTGACGATGACGGCGCCACTCACGGTGGACACGGCCCCGTGAGCCACCCGCGCCAGCACGTCGCGCCCGAGCGAGTCAGCGCCCAGCGGGAGGGCGGCGCTGGGAGCTGCGAGCTTGTCCGCGACGACGGCGTAGGGGTCGCGCCGGATCCCGACGGCCACCATGAGGGTCAGCAGGGCGGCGCCGCTGACGGCGATGACGCGGGCGGCCCGCCCCGGGTGCTCCACCGGGGGCGGTGCCGTCAGCCCGCCTGCCCCGGCGGCCCGCCCCATGAGGAGGTGTCGGGCCGCTCCGGCGATGACGCCGGTGGTCAGTGCCAGGGCGAGCAGCAGCAGGATCTGGGCCTGGAGCGCCGGCACGTCCTGGGCGGAGGCGGCGTCCAGGAGCTCGCGGCCCAGCCCGGGGATGGCGAAGATCTTCTCCACGGCGACCGCGCCGCCGGTCAGGGCGACGACGACGAGCGCCACCTGCCCGGTCAGTGGTGCCAGGGCCCGCCGCAGGACGGCCCCGGCCAGGGTCCGACCGCGGATGCCGGCGGTGGACCAGGTGGCCACCCAGCGTTCGGAGAAGGTGGCGGTGACGGCGTCGGAGACGAGTCCGCCGAGGTAGCCGCCGGTGGGCAGGCCCAGGCTGAGGGCCGGCATGATGACCTTCTCGGGGCTGCCCCACCCGAAGGGCGGCAGGATCCTGAGGTAGACGGCCAGGACGAGCATGAGGATCGGGGCCAGGAGGTACTCGGGCAGGGAGATGAGGACCGCGGAGGCGGCTCCGCCGCGGGGCCGGGGGCGTCCTCGCAGCCCGTCTCGTAGGGCGGGCAGGACCAGGGCGGCGGCCACGATGACTCCGACGCCGAGCGCGGCGGCCATGAGGCTCAGGGAGACCCCGAAGGCGTCGACGGCGTCTGGTCCGACGTCGGCCCCCGAGACCCAGGAGCGGCCCAGGTCGCCGCGGGCCACCCCGGCCAGCCAGTGCCCGATGACGTGGAGGGGACCGCCGTCGATCCCGATGCTCTTGCGGATGGAGTCCAGGACCTCCGGCGTGGGCTCCCGGTCGGAGGAGGTGGCGCGCAGGATCGTCAGGGCCGGGTCCTTGCCCGAGAGCCAGGGCAGCATGCCCACCAGGCCCACGAGGCAGGCCAGGGCGAGCAGGCGTGAGACGGCGGTGACGAGGTCGCCCGTGCGCAGGCGCCCAGCGAGCCGGGTGAGCACGCCGTTCACTTCTTCACGGTCGTGGCCGAGGTGATGAGGGCGCGCTCGTCCGGGTCGCGCTGGGCACCGGTGACCCTGGCGGCCTCACCCTGGATGACGCGCTCGTGGGCGAGCGGGATGGCGGCGCCGGTAGCGAGAATGGCCTGCTCGGCGACCATGATGGCCTTGCGGCGCTCGTCGCCGGGTTCCGCGGCCGCGGCCTTGGAGATGGCGGCGTCGACCTTCTCATCGTGCAGGCCGCTCATGGAGTAGGAGCCGGAGGAGGAGAAGTCGGCGGTCATGTAGGCGACGGCATCGCCGGAGTCCTGGACGGTGGAGCGCGACACGAGGACGGCGTGGAACTTTCCGGCCAGGGCCTCGGACTCGATCTGGTTGTACTCGCGCACGTCCTGGGTGACCTTGAAACCGGCGGCCTCGAGCTGCTGGGCCAGGAGGGGGACCATCTCACCGAGCTCGGGGCGGTCGGTGTAGGAGGCCAGGGTGATGGCGGTGCCGGCGGGGACGGTCCCGGCGGCGGTGGCGCCGGGGACCTTACCGGTGGCGGCCGCGCCGGAGGCTCCGGGGTAGGTCTCCTTCTTCCAGGCACGCAGCTCGGCGGCCCAGGGCACGGCCGGCCCCAAGAGTCCGACGGGAGAGTCGGCGTGCCCCTCGAAGACGGTCTTGATGAGAGCGGCGGGGTCGACGGCGTTGCGGGCGGCGGCGCGCAGGGCGGGGTCGGCGAAGGGGCCGGAGCGGGTGTTGAGGTAGAGGGTGGAGGTGCGCGGGGTGGCCACCTCGTGGAGGAGGTTCTTGTCGATGTTGCCGACCTGGGCGACGGGGACGGCTTCGACGATGTCGGCGGTGTCGGTGCGCAGGGCGTTGGCGCGGGCGGCGCCGTCGGGCACGTAGGTGACGTCGATGCCGGGGGCGGCGGCCTTTGTGCCCCAGTACGTGTCGTTGCGCTCCAGGGTGGCGCCGGAGGAGCCGTTGGCCTGCTTGAGGATGAAGGCGCCGGTGCCGTGGCCGACAGGGTCGATGGCGCCGTCGGAGGAGCCGGGGTAGGCGGCCGGGGACAGAATGACGAGCTGGGGGCTGGACAAGCGCTGCGGCATGAGGGGGTCGGGGGCCGCGGTGGTCACGAGGAGGTCCTTGCCGTCGGCCTTCGCCGTGAGCTGGATCCCGTCCAGGACGCGCGGCGGCTTGGCGGCGGTGGCGGCGAAGGTGAGGGCGGCGGCCGCGTTCTCGGCGCTCAGGGCGGTGCCGTCGTGGAAGGTGACGCCCTCACGCAGGGTGAGGCGCCAGGTGGTCTCGCCCTCACGCTTCCAGGAGGTGGCGAGCAGCTCCTGGGCGTCGCCGTCGGCGTTGAGCGCGGTGAGGCTCTCGGCGCAGGACCAGCGAACGAGCTTGGAGCCGTCGTTGGTGAGCGGGTTGAGCTTGCTCTCGGGGGCGTGGAACATGGCCAGGCGGATGCGGCCGTCGCCCGACGAGCTGCGTGAGCAGGAGGCGACGGCGGCGGCGCCGGCTCCGACGCCGAGGGCGGCGAGGACCTGGCGGCGGGTGACGGCGGGGGCGGGCGTGGACATGGATGCTCCTTCGGGCCTGGGTCGGGGTGTCAGCTGTCGGGGAGGTCGTCAGTCGGTGGCAGTGGTCGGCAGGGTGGGGACGGCGTCGCGCAGGGCGCGGGTGGCCGGGTGGGCGGGTCGCGTGAGGAGGCGGCGCATGGGGGCGTCCTCGACGATGGCGCCGCCATCCATGACCAGGGCCCGCTGGCAGACGCGGCCGACGGCGGCCAGGTCGTGCGACACCACCAGCAGGGCTGGGGCGGGCCGGGCGCAGTAGCCAGCTGGGGCGGGCCGGGCGCAGTAACCAACCGGGGCGGGCCGGGCGCCGGAGGCAGCCGGGGCGGGCTCAGCCTCACCACTCGCGCCGGCCTTGGCGTCGGGCTCCTCCTCGCTTGTGCCAGCTTCGGAGTCGGCCTCGATGGCGGCGAGCAGGTCGAGGGTCTGGCGGCGCAGGGCGGGGTCGAGCCCGGAGACCGGCTCGTCGAGCAGGAGGTAGCGCGGGGCCAGGGCCAGGGCCCGGGCGATGGAGACTCGCTGCGCCTGGCCGCCGGAGATCTCGTGGGGCCGGCTCTCCCAGATTTCGCGGCGAATGTCGAGCCTCTCCAGCACCTGCCGAGCCCGTGCATCGGCGTCATCGCGATGACGCACTGCCCCCAGGGTGCGCAGCGGGGTGCTCACCTGCGCCAGCACCGAGCGGCGCGGGTGGAGGGTGGCGGCGGCGTCCTGGGGCACGTACTGCACCGCCCGCCGGAAGGCCCGCAGCGCTCGGGCGCCGCCTCGGCGCACGGGCTCGCCGTCGAGCAGGATCTCGCCGGCGTCTTCCGGTCCCGGGGAGTCGAGCAGCAGCAGGGCGCGCAGCAGCGTCGTCTTGCCGCATCCCGAGCGTCCGATGAGGGCCACGTTCTCCCCCGGCTCCAGGCGCAGGTCCACGCCGTGCAGCACCTCGCGCCACTCGCCGCCCGCCCCCGGGTGGGAGCGCCTCAGGCCATGGGTCTCAAACCCGCTCATGCGACGGCTCCCGCTGCGGCCAGGGCCCCGTCGATGGTCTCCTCGGCGCTGGCCTCGCACATGGCGGCCGTGACCGGGTGCTCGGGGCGGGTCAGGACGGAGCAGGTGTCCCCCGACTCGATGATGGCGCCGTCGTGGAGGACGGCGATGTTCTCGCAGGTGGCGGCGGCGGGCAGGTCGTGGGTGATGAGGAGCAGGGCGGGGGCCTCGGGCAGGCTGGTCAGGGAGGTCAGGAGCCTGAGGATCTCGGCTCGAGCGACGACGTCGAGGGCGGTGGTGGGCTCGTCGGCGATGATGAGGACGGGTTCGGCGGCCAGAGCCAGGGCCAGGCTGATGCGTTGGCGCTGGCCTCCGGAGAGGCGCCCGGGGACACGGTCGGCGAAGGACTCGTCGAGCCCGACGGCGTAGAGGTAGTCGGAGGCGCGCTGGCGGGCCTCGTCCCGGGTGCGTCCGGCGGCCTGGGAGGCCAGGGCGATCTGGCGGCCGACCGCGATGAGCGGGTGCAGGGCGGTGGAGTGGTCCTGTGCGACCAGCGCGATGCGGCTGCCCCGGGGACGGCGGGCGGCGGGCAGCCCCAGCAGGTTGACGCTGCTGGCCTCGCCTCCTGGGGCGGAGCTCGCGCGCGAGTCGCTGCCTGCGTCGGCGTCATCGAGCTCAACGGTCAGGGAGCCGTTGACCTCCAGCGAGGCCGGGAGGGTGCCCGCGAGCGCGGCGCAGGTGAGAGACTTGCCCGCCCCGGAGGCGCCGACCAGGGCGGTCCGGCTTGCGGGGGCGAGGCGGAGCGCGACGCCGTTGACCAGCGTCGTGCCTCCGGAGCGCACCACCAGCGATCTGAGAACGATTGTCACATGCAAACTCTAGGCGTGAGTGACAGCGATCTTCAATTTGCAGTTGGTCAACCCGGGCCGGCCCCTCCGGCCCTGTCGGGCTACTTGATCCCGAGGCGCTTGAGGTCGCGCACGGCGCCCAGGTCGGCGCTGGTGGCGAGCATCGCGTAGGCGCGCAGCGCCGCGGAGACCTTGCGGGGGCGGTCCACGTGCGGGGTCCAGGCGGCCTCGCCGCGGGCCTCCTCCTCGGCGCGGCGGCGCTCGATCTCCTCACCGCTCAGGCGCACGGAGATGGCGCGGCGCGGGATGTCGATGTCGATGATGTCGCCGCTGCGCACCAGGCCGATGAGCCCGCCGGCCGCGGCCTCCGGGGAGACGTGGCCGATGCTCAGCCCGGAGGTGCCCCCGGAGAAGCGCCCGTCGGTGAGCAGGGCACACTCCTTGCCCAGGTGCATGGACTTGATGTAGGTGGTCGGATAGAGCATCTCCTGCATGCCGGGGCCGCCGCGAGGTCCCTCGTGGCTGATGATGACGACGTCGCCGGCCTTCACCTGCTTGCCGAGGATCCCGGCCACGGCGTCCTCCTGGGACTCGAAGACGACGGCGGGCCCGGAGAAGGTCAGGATCGACTCGTCCACGCCGGCGGTCTTGACGATACATCCCTTCTCGGCGATGTTGCCGAAGAGGACGGCCAGGCCGCCGTCGGCGGAGTAGGCGTGCTCGATGTCGCGGATGCAGCCGGCGGCGCGGTCGGTGTCGAGGGACTCCCAGCGGGAGGCCTGGGAGAACATCTCGGTGGTGCGCACGCCTGCGGGGGCGGCGAGGTAGCCGGTGCGGATCTCCTCGCTGACCTGGGAGCCGGGGACGCCGTCGGGGCCGGGGCGGGCGATGTCGTAGGCGGCGAGCTCCTCGCCCAGGGTGGTGCGCAGGACGTTGGGGGTGGTGGTCTCCAGCAGCCCACCGCGGTCGAGCTCGCCGAGGATGCCGAGGATGCCGCCGGCGCGGTGGACATCCTCGATGTGGTAGAGGTGCGTTGACGGCGCGACCTTGACCAGGTGGGGGACCTTGCGCGAGAGGCGGTCGATGTCGGCCATGGTGAAGTCGACCTCGGCCTCCTGGGCGGCGGCCAGCAGGTGCAGGACGGTGTTGGTGGAGCCGCCCATGGCGATATCCAGGCTCATGGCGTTCTCGAAGGCGGCCTTGGTGGCGATGGAGCGCGGCAGGACGGAGTCGTCGTCGTGCTCGTAGTAGGCCCGGGTGATCTCGACGATCTGGTGGCCGACGCGCTTGAAGAGCTCGCCGCGGTCGGCGTGGGTGGCCAGCAGGGTGCCGTTCATGGGCAGGGCCAGGCCAAGGGCCTCGGTGAGGCAGTTCATGGAGTTGGCGGTGAACATGCCCGAGCAGGAGCCGCAGGTGGGGCAGGCCAGGCGCTCGATGGCGTTGATGGTCTCGTCGGTGACGGTGGGGTCGGCGGCGTCCATCATGGCGTCGATGAGGTCGAGCTTGCGGGTGGTGCCGTCGGCGGCGGTCATCTTGCCCGACTCCATGGGGCCGCCGGAGATGAAGATGGTCGGGATGTTGAGGCGCATGGCGGCCATGAGCATGCCGGGGGTGATCTTGTCGCAGTTGGAGATGCATACGAGGGCGTCGGCGCAGTGGGCACTGACCATGTACTCCACGGAGTCGGCGATGAGGTCGCGGCTGGGCAGGGAGTAGAGCATGCCGTCGTGGCCCATGGCGATGCCGTCGTCGACGGCGATGGTGTTGAACTCCTTGGCCAGGCCGCCGGCGGCCTCGATCTCGGTGGCCACGAGGCGCCCGACGTCGCGCAGGCCCACGTGCCCGGGGACGAACTGGGTGAAGGAGTTCGCGATGGCGATGATCGGTTTGCCGAAGTCGGAGTCCTTGACGCCGGTGGCACGCCACAGTGCACGGGCGCCCGCCATGTTGCGGCCGTGGGTGGAGGTGGCGCTGCGGTACTGCGGCATGAGTGGCTCCTTCTCGGGCAGACGGACTGGAACGGCGTCGCTAGGAGCCGGCCTCAGGGGGATGGCCAGCGCTTCACGACGCCGTGTTGCCATAGCGTAGCCCTCGTTGGCTCCGGGCGCCGCTCCGCTTCCTGTCCCTGAGACGCGCTGAGACGCACCAAGGCCGCCCCGGCGCGGTCGTGGGCCGTCGGCCCACGCCCCTGGAGGGCCGCCCTCACCGCCGCGATTTGCGGAACAGCGGGCTTGCGTCATCGGCCGCGGTGACGGCGCTTGGCCCGCTGACGACGTCGAGCCCACGATCGGCCGTCTCCGGTCTCCTCCCGACGAGAGGCCGGTCAAGCATCAGTCAAGCAACAACTCGGCCCGCTAGCGCCATCTTGCCGGCGCCTCGCTCACTCTCCACGGTCTTCAGTCAAGCATCAGTCAAGCAAATGATTGGGCTCTCTCAGACGAGGAGATGCCCAGAAGGGCACGTACCGACGAGCCTTCGTGCCCGCATCAGGGTCATAGACGACAACGAGCCCCTCGTCAATACTCTCCTTGATGAAGCGCGAGACCTGTGATGCATTACGAGTCTCGATACCGAAGCGCTCACGCACCGAAGTGTTCGTCATTGGCTGCTGATTGACGTAACGCAGACAGGCATGGAGGTAAATGGCGTTTGTTCTGTCTTCCGGATCCATAGTGGACAGCGGACGGGCCCCTAGAAGGGTCACTCGCGTCGCAGCTTCCTCAACCTTCACCCGAGGGGCGGGCAGGAGAGCCCGCTCCGTGGCGTCGATAACCTTGTCCCAGCCACTGCCCCTCTCCTCACAGATCCCGAACAAACGCATGAGCCTCGCAACACGTTCGTTGCGAGACACCGGCGCCGAGTCCACGAACCTCCGATAGTTGGTCACGGGTCGACCAGGGTTCGAGATCTCGATACGGTCAGTGAACACCTCAACCATCGGCCCCGCCCCATGAACTGACAGATCCTGGTGAACGAGTGCGTTTGCAACAAGCTCGCGCACAGCGATCTCGGGATACTCAGTCCGTTCACGGCGAAGACCATCCACAATTTCTTCCCGCACAGGAACGGATCGAACCACCTCCGCAATAACACTTTGAAAGGCCGCCGCATAGCCACGATTGTCGCCGTACTCCCGCACAGTCTGCATCCTCCCCAAACCATCGTAGACCACAACCCTGACGGCCTTTCGATCAAGGCGGGGAAACTCTCTTAGATCCCGAGCCAGCAAGAGTCCTCCAACGTTAGAGATAGCCCACCCTCTCACCACTGATTGACTGACAATCCCATGCTTCATCAGTGCATCGAGGAGCTCCGCGCGGTTCTCAGGAAGTGGCTGCCCAAGGAGTTCGAAGTAGGCAGGATAGTCGATCAACTCAAGGAGTTCGCTCTCGTCGAGATCCTGTAAAGCATCCTCCCCCTCGAAGGACTTATCGTTGAGGGCAGCCCATAACCGTTTCTCCAAGTCAGGCTCGTTCACAAGCCTCTTACAGTATACCTCCGGATAAATGCCTCTCTCCGGAAGGTAGTCGGACTCTCACCTGCTGCAGGAACCTCCATAACAACGACGCGAGCCCCGTCAATCTCAGCCTCACCCACCTGGATATCAAGACGCGGATGGATGTACCGACTCAGCCGCGGCAAAAGATCCTCATTGCCTTTTCCCTTAGCTGTCAGCGGATCGAAATTCGTCCCAACCACATGGAGAGCGTCGTCTCGAACACCCCACACAAGATATCCATTGGCCTCACCACGAAGGGTCGCACCGTTCGACAACGCCGAGATCCGTTGTCCGATCATCTCCGGGTCGGTGTTATTCTCCTTGTACTCAACAATCTCCGACTCTGGCCCCAGGGACAGGATCCGTCGCACCAGCCGACCCCAGTCACGCTCGACCGAATTACGCATCGTCATGGTCGGAGTCTACTCGGGAGCATCTTTGACGACCCGGCGCGGTCGTGGGCCGCCGTCCCACGCCCCTGGAGGGCCGCCCTCACTGCCGCGATTTGCGGAACAGCGGGCTTGCGTCATCGGCCGCGGTGACGGCGCTTGGCCCGCTGACGACGTCGAGCCCAGTCCTCATCCGCCTTCTGGCGACGACGTCGACTCCGGTCACGGGAGGCACGGGCCTCGGTCTCCTCACGGGCGGCGGCCAGGGCGGCCTGCGCGGCGGTGGATGGGCGCGTCCGGGCCGCCTCCTTGGCGGCCTGCCGGGCAGCGCGCTTGGGGTTGGGGCGACGAGCCGACGATGAGCCCGCCGGCCAGGAGGCCGATACCGCAGGAGACTCTGCGGCGCGGTCAATGAGCTCACCGCTGCGGGCCAGGAGGAAGTCGTAGAGCTCGACGTCGGTGGGCTCGGCCCCGAAGACGTGCCGCGCAGCCCGCACAGTGCCTACCTGATCATTCGAGTCAGCTCCACGACAGCGTTCGTGAAGCTCAAGAACACCGACCCAGAAGCGGCCATCGAAGTAGAGAGTGAACTGGGCCGAGATACTGGCGGGGACGCCGGCCTGGTGGTCCGAGGCGGGCATGTGCGACATGGGGAGGGCTCCTTCGGGTGCGAGTGATCGCACCCGGCGCAGCAGGAGTCCCCGTGACAACCGATAAGCGGCGTCCCCGGGGTGACGAACGCCTGGTTGTCGTTCGCCCACGACAAGGTCTGGGCGGGTCCGGGGCCTGCGGTCCCGACGGCGTCATCCGGACTTCCTCCGGACCGTGCAGTTCGTGCTACCGGGTGTGGCGCGAGCGCGCCGCCCCCAGGTTATCGCAGCGATCGCAGCCCCGGGGTACCGTATACCGACGCGCGTTCGCACTGTAGGGCGCCAAGTCGTACCTTGGGGTGCTGTGCTGGCTCCTCACTTGTGAGGCAACGAGTGTCATGACTTCTGAGACACTCACTCAGACAAGATTCCGGGATGGTGCTGGTCGTCCTGGGGGCGACGATAAGCCGAGGGAAGAGGCCTGACGGCTTGCCGGTGTCCATGGTGCTGACATCACAGGCGCACCGGCGCCGCACGTCGAAGAAGAACCGCAGGATTCCAACGGTTTTCGCTGGGTGCTTTGGCGGCAGGATCGTTGATGTCAGCGCTGTGGACACCGGGCCGCGCGGGAGTGAGTCCGGGGTTCTTGGTGGTAGAGCCCGGCGCTGCCGCGGTGTGGAACCACCGCCACAGCTGCCTCCGACCCTGTGTCGTCTGCCGCGCCCAGCCCCCGCCATCTGGGTCCCATCACACGTCACCAACGTCATGACCTCAAACATCGAGCTCTATCTGGCGCCCGCGCGAAGGCCCGCAGGCCATGGTTCAACGCCGACCCCGCCCGCACCGAGCCGGCTCCGCCCCGCTCCTGCCCCGAGTCGGTCTACTCCACGAGGGTCGGGATCCACTGAACACGGGTTGTGCGTACTGCACGAAAGCCCCACCTACCCGAAGTACCCCCACCCCTCCTCCAGTAGCACCCCACCCTCGTGCAGTACATCCAGACGACACCGGGCAGCCACCACAGTGACCGGGCCGGCCCTCTCCGACAAGGCGAGCAACAACTCTCACGCCTCGGAAACCCACCCCACCGGTGTCTTGAGATGCCAAGACATCCGAAACTCCCAGAAGTCATGAGACAACACAGGGGTTCAGGGTACGAACCGGAGACCTACCCTGCGTTCGTACGGTCGGTGGCTCGGTGAGCCCGGCTCATATGACGCCGAGGATCTCCGTGACGAAGACGAGGGTGTCGCCGCCGCGGATACCGGCCTGCGGGACGCCGCGGTCGCCGTAGCCCAGCTCGGAGGGGATGGACAGCAGCAGGCGCGAGCCCACGCGCTGGCCCACGAGGGCGTCGTCCCAGCCGCGGATGACCATGCCGACGCCGACCTGGAAGTTCAGTGGTTGGCCGCGGTCGTAGGAGTTGTCGAAGACGTTGCCGCCCCAGATCTGGCCCAGGTAGTTGGCCACGATCGTGTCGCCGGCCTCGACCACCTGGCCGTCGCCGGCGTCGAGCACCTGGACCTGGAGCCCCTCGGGGGCCTCGGTCCCGGGGAAGGTGAGCGTGGGCTTGGTACCCTTGGCGCCCTCGACGGAGGGCATGTTGGTGTTGATCATGCGGCGAGCCTACGTGAGGCCCCCGGTTCGACGCCGCAGCGGGCCTCGGCCCAGCGCGAACCCAGCGAGCGGGTCAGGCAGTGGCAGGCACGGGAACAGGCCCGAAGCCACCGAGTACACGGCTGGGGCCGGAACGCATCAGATGCGTCCCGGCCCCAGCCGAGGTGGTGGCGTCGGGCCGGATCGGACGCACCGATCCCCCGACCCCGCGCCGTGAGCTCAGTCGCGGAAGTAGCTCAGCAGGCGCAGGAACTCCACGTAGAGCCACACGAGAGTGACGACCAGGCCGAAGGCCCCCGCCCAGGCGTAGCGCTGGGGCAGCCCGTTGCGGACCCCGTTCCCGATGGACTCGAAGTCGATCGCCAGGAAGAAGGAGGCCAGGATGACCGCGAGGATTCCCAGCGGGACACCCAGCGGGACACCCATGATGGTCAGGGAGCGCAGGCCCCAGGCGCCGGTGGTCAGGCCGGTCACCATGAGGAAGAAGTTGATGAGGCTGAAGATCATGTAGCCGAAGGTGGCCACGACCACTACTCGACGGAACCTTCCCTGGACCCGGAAGCCGCCGTAGGAGTAGGCCGCGAGCATGGCCCCGAAGGTGGCCAGCGTCGCGAGCACGGCCTGGACGACGATGCCCTCGTAGAGGGTCTCCATGACGCCGGAGATGCTGCCCAGCAGCAGTCCCTCGAAGGTCGCGTAGGCCAGGATGAGAGCCGGCGAGGGCTCCCGCTTGAAGCTGTTGACCAGGCCCAGGACGAGGCTGCCGATGGCACCGGCGAACATCGCCATGACACCCAGACCACGAGTCGCCTCATTGGTCACCAGGCTCCAGGACAGGGCGCCGGTGGCCAGGATGACGGCGAACATGCCGGCGGTGCGGATGATGACGTCGTCGTAGGTCATGCGGCGCATGTCCGCGTTGGTGGCCGACGGCGCCTGGTACTGGGCCTCCAGACCGGCCATCTGCTCGGGGGTCACCTGGCCGTATCCGGCCGTCTGCTGACCGTACTGGTTGCCATACGGGTTGGCGCTCTGCCCGTACTGCTGGCCGTAGCCGGCGGCCTGCTGACCGTACTGGCCGGCCTGGTAGCCGGGCATCGTGGGGTAGCCGTTGGACGTCTGAGCCGGGGCGGTCCCGGGAGCCTGGCCGCCGGCCTTGAAGGCGGTGCTTCGACTGAAGAAGGGGTTGGACATGTTCCTCTCATCCTCTCTGAGGGGGCTGGGACCGTCGGCCCGGAGAGGCCGTCGCTCGCAGTCCGGTCCGGCCGGAAAGGGCCGGCACCGGAAACTGCGCACATTATGCGCAGCCCCCGCACGGTCAGGGGAACCCATTTCCCTCACAACGTAGCCCTCAGGGGAGAGGTCCCCACTCGCGCACCGAGCTCCGTCGCCTTCTCGGCGGCCTCCGCCGGCTCGCATCGACTAATCGGTTCTCATCCTCCAGGAGGACCCTCCTCCCCCTGGCGGACCCGCCCCGACAGGCCCCGGGTTCGTCACCTCGGCCGATTCGTCGACGCCGGCGCGCTCCTAGGCTGAAGCCATCTGGTTGCTCCTTGGGACAAGCCCCTGGAAGAACCACGGCGAACCACCCACCCCCTGGCCAGCGGCCCACGTCGAAGAGAGAACATCATGATCGAGGCAGTCAATCTCACCAAGCGTTATGGCAAGAAAACGGCGGTGGACAACATCTCCTTCACCGTCGAGCCCGGCACCGTCACCGGCTTCCTGGGCCCCAACGGGGCGGGCAAGTCCACCACGATGCGCATGATCATGGGCCTGGACAAGCCCACCAGCGGCAAGGTCACGATCAACGGGCGCCCCTACCGACAGCTGTCGGCCCCCCTGTGCGAAGTCGGAGCCCTGCTGGACGCCAAGGGCCTGCACGGCTCGCGCAGCGCCCGCAACCACCTGCGCCAGCTGGCAGCCTCTAACGGCATCCCCGCCAAGCGGGTCGACGAGGTTCTGGACATCACCGGCCTGACCCCGGTGGCCAAGAAGCGCGTCAAGGGCTTCTCCCTGGGCATGGGCCAGCGCCTGGGCATCGCGGCGGCCCTGCTGGGCGACCCCGGTGTGCTCCTGTTCGACGAGCCCGTCAACGGCCTGGACCCCGAGGGCGTCAAGTGGGTGCGTGAGACCTGCCGCCGCCTGGCCGGCGAGGGACGCACCGTGTTCATCTCCTCCCACCTCATGAGCGAGATGGCCCAGACCGCCGACCACCTCCTGGTCATCGGCCGCGGCCGGATCCTCACGGCCGGCCCGGTCGACGACGTCATCGCCTCGGCCACCACCGACCGGGTGCGCGTGGCCTCCCCTCAGGCCACCCAGCTCGCCGAGCTGATGGCCTCCCGCAACCTGGCCGCCCGGCCCGTGGCCCCCAACGTCCTGGAGACCACCGCGACCACCGCCGCCACCATCGGCGAGCTGGCCGCCCAGGGCGGCATCGTCCTGCACGAGCTCACCACCATCCGTGCCAGCCTCGAAGAGGCCTACATGACTCTGACCAGCGACTCCGTGGAGTACCGCACCGACCCCGCCTCCCAGACCCAGATGCGCCAGGCCGTGCCGCAGGGCTCCGCCCGGGGCTGAGGCCCGCGCCCCAGCGCGCCGCGCCCGCCATCGACCGCTCCATCCGTCTCACCACAGAAGGTCCAGCCAAGCCATGAGTACCCACACCCCAGTACATGTCTCTGCCGCCCCCGCAGGCCCCGCACCGGTGCGCACCGCCGTCGGGACCGCCCCCGCAGACCCCGCACCGCGCCCAGCCGGACCACTCATCCAGAGCCGCCAGACCATCCTGCGCTCCGTGCGCGCGGAGTGGATCAAGTTCTGGTCCCTGCGCTCGACCTGGATCACCTCCTTCATCGCCATCGCCCTGACCGTTCTGTTCGGCGCCGGCCTCACCGCCGCCTCGGGACAGTCCGAGCAGTACCAGGACATGGCCAAGGACCTCATCACTCAAGGCCTGGCATTCGGGCAGATCGTGGTCGCAGTCCTGGGAGCCCTCATCATCACCGGTGAGTACTCCTCCGGTCAGATCCGGTCCTCCCTGGCCGCCGTCCCCAAGCGCGGGCAGCTCCTGGCATCGAAGGCAGTGGTTCTGGCCATCGTCTCCTTCCTCCTGGGAAGCCTGTCCGTCTTCCTGTCCTGGGCGATCTCCAAGCCCTTCATCGGCGAGCACGCCGGCTCTCTCACCGACTCGCACTACGCCGGTTATATCTGGGGCTCGGGCCTGGTCTTCGCCGTCATCGCCCTCATGGCTCTGGGGCTCGGCTTCCTGCTGCGCTCCACCGCCGGCGCCATCACCGTGATCGTCTCCCTCCTGTTCGTCGTCGCCGTCCCCCTCCAGCTCGCAGCCAACAAGTGGGACTGGATCTACAAAATCATCGGCTGCCTGCCCAGTACTGTCTCCGAGGCCGTCTCCGACCCGTTCCAGCGCACCACCGAGTGGGGCGGGCAGGGCGCTCAGTTCCTCACTCACGGCCAGGCCATCGCGGTCTTCACCGCCTGGGCGCTCATCCCACTCATCGCAGCCTGGTTCGTCTTCTCCCGGCGCGACGCCTGAGCGGGCGACTCCCCCACCGTCAGCCGGAGGCGAGCCCATGTCAGCCCCCGCGCCCCTGACCGACCCCGCACTTCTGCGGAGCCTCATCCGCTCCCTACCCGCGACGCCCTCCCCCGGTCCGGCGACCCCCGCCTCCGACAGGCACGGGAAGAACCCCCATCGTCGGAAGCGGGTCCCTCAGCCGCACAAGTCGACGTCAATCATGACCCCCTGGAATGACACACTGAGTCCTATGTCCAGCCAGCTGCCGCCCCCTCAGTCCGGCCGTAACGGCGCCACCATGCCCAACGAGGACGACCTGGAGCTCCCACCCGAGCCACGGGGCCTGCTGCGCACGATCAGGCAGTGGTACTACCGTCATCCGACGATCATCGACATCTCCATCGCTGCCGGCGTCGTCACATACGCCTTCTTCACAGGTGTCACGTTTTTTCTGCGGCCCAGCAGCCCGGTGAAGACCTATCCCCTCCTGCCCCTGACGTTGACCGCGATCGCACTGCTGGGGATAGCGCTGGCACTTCGCCGACGCGCCCCTGTGTGGAGCTGGGCCGCCATCCTCCTGATCCCGGAGGTCTACCAGTTCGCGATCCTGCGGGCCTTCCATCTCACGCTGGAGCAGCTGCTGTACGCGACCATCGGCGTCAGCGGCATGGGGCTGGTATCACTCCCCTTCGCCCTGGGCGCCGTCGCCTCGCACCGCAGGCCGGCCACCGCATGGACCGCGGGGGGAATCTCCCTGGTGGTTCTCATGCTGGACCTCAGCCTGACAACTCCCGGTCTGTCGGTTGGGGAGCTCCTGCGCACCACCGTCATGCTCGTTCTCCTCGTCCTGATCGGCATCCTGATCGGTTTCAATACCCGCTCCGCCCGCCTGCGGCTCAAGGCCATGGAGCTCCGCTCGGCCCGGATGGCTCTGGCCAGCGAGCAGGCGGTACTCCTTGCCGCCGCCGAGGAGCGCAGCCGCATCGCCCGGGAGATGCACGATGTCGTCGCCCACTCCCTGGCCGTCATGATCACCATGGCCGACGGCGCCGCCGCCACCGTGGAGCGCGATCCGGCCACGGCCAAGCAGGCCATGAAGACCCTGGCCGAGGCCGGACGCAGTGCCCTGGCCGACACCCGCCGCCTGGTGGGGGTCCTGCGGGAGGACCCCTCAGTCACCGCGGGGCACGCCTCCGCCTCGGCCCCCTCAGAGGACTCACCGTCGTCGGCCCACCAGCGCGAGGTCCGCGACCTGCCGGTGCCCGAGTTCGCCCCCTTGGGGACGGTGACGCCGGTCGAGCCCAGCGCCCCCATCGCGAACTTGCGCCAGCAGGCCACCGACGGCGCGGGCGACCGCTCCCGCGGCGACCTGCCCCTGGCCCCCTCCCCCGAGCAAGCCGACATCACTGAGCTCGTCAAACGCTTCGTGGCCGCGGGGGTGCCGGTCACCTACCGGTGGGTGGGTGCCGCGCTCCCAGACGACAAGGCCCTCCAGCTCACCGTGTTCCGCATCGCCCAGGAGGCCCTGACCAACGTGCTGCGCTACGCCCCGACGACGCCGGCCGTCAGCGTCGACGTCGAACGGCACATCGGCACCGTGGTCCTCACCGTGGACAACGAGGCCGCCCCCGGCACGCGCCCGATGCACGGATCCGGTAAGGGGCTGATCGGCATGCGGGAACGCGCATCGGTCTATGGTGGGACCGTACAGGCTGGCCCGACGCCCACGGGTTGGCGAGTCCGCGCAGTCCTGCGCTGGGACGAGCATGACGAAGGGACTTTCTCATGGCAGACGCCCCTGTGAGCAGCAGCGACCCCCTCCAGCCCGGCGGGTCGGAGCGCCCCGGCGAGGTCACCGGCCCGGTCAGCGTCGTGCTCGCCGACGACCAGGCGCTCATGCGCATGGGCTTCCGCATGGTGCTGGAGGCCGAGGAGGACATCACTGTCGTCGGCGAGGCCTCCGACGGGGCCTCCGCCCTGGCCCAGGCCAGGGCCCTGCACCCCGACGTCATCCTCATGGACGTGCGCATGCCGGGCACGAACGGCATCGAGGCCACCGAGCGCATCGCCCAGGAGTGCCCGGGCACGCGCGTGCTCATCCTGACCACCTTCGACCTGGACGAGTACGCCTTCGCCGGGCTGCGCGCCGGGGCCTCCGGCTTCCTGCTCAAGGACACCCGGCCCACCGAGCTCGCCGAGGCCATCCGCACCGTGGCCTCCGGGGAGGCCGTCGTCTCGCCGCGCATCACCCAGCGGATGCTGGAGATGTTCGCCGCCTCGCTGCCGAGCTCAGACGCGCCGGCCCAGTCCTGCTCGGACCCACGGATCGACTCGCTGACCCCGCGCGAGAAAGAGATCCTCGTGCTCATGAGCCAAGGCATGTCGAACGCGGAGATCGCCGCGCACCTCGTCGTCTCGGCCACCACCGTCAAGACCCACGTGGGCAACGTGCTCGCCAAGCTCGACGTGCGCGACCGGGTCCAGGCCGTCGTCGTCGCCTACGAGACCGGCCTCATGGCCTGAGGGACCGAACGTCAGCGGGGGGCGTGGAGGCGCTGCTGGGCGTCGTCGAAGCCGGCTGTGACGACCTGCTCGACGGCGTCGGCGGCCTGCTCCAGGGTGACGCCGAGGTCGGCGCGCTCGCGACCGGGGAAGTCGGACAGGACGAAGTCGGAGGGGTCCTGGCGTCCCGGCGGGCGGCCGATACCTACGCGCAGGCGCGCGTAGCCCTTGGTGGAGATGGACTTGCTGATGGAGCGCAGGCCGTTGTGACCGCCCTCGCCGCCGCCGCGCTTGAGGCGCAGCTCGTGGGCGGGCAGGTCGAGCTCGTCGTGGATGACGAGCAGGCGGCTGTCGGGGTCGATCCCGTAGTAGGAGACGAGCCCGGCCACGGGGCCGCCGGAGAGGTTCATGAGCACCGAGGGCTCGGCCAGGATGACGCGGGGGCCAGGGGCTCCGCCCGGCATCATGCCCAGCCGGCCCTCGGTCACACGGGCGCGGGCCTTCTTGTGCTGGGAGAACCGGGACCCGGTGCGCTCAGCCAGGACGTCGAGCACCATATAGCCGACGTTGTGGCGGTTGCGGGCGTACCGGGTCCCGGGGTTCCCCAGCCCGACGACGAGCCAGGCCTCACTCATACGCCCCACCCCGGGGTGAGCCCGGCGCGAGCGGCGCGGGTGGTGCCTGCCGGCGCGTCGTCGTGGCTGGACATGTCAGTCACGCGCGATTCACTCGGCCTCGGCCTCGGCCTCGTCGTCGCCCTCAGCGGGAGCGTCCTCGGGGACCTCGGAGGCAACGGCGTGCTCGTTGGCCACGTTGACCACGGCGGTCTCGGCGTCGGCGACGGCCTCGACGCCCTTGGGCAGGGTGATGTCGGCGATGGTCAGGACGGTACCGGCGTCGATGCCGGTGACATCGACCTCGATGGTCTCGGGCACGGAGACGGCCGGGGCGGAGACCATGACGGTGGCGGCCTCGATCATGTGGATGGTGCCGGGGGTGGCTTCACCGATAACGGTGACCGGGACCTCGACGTCGACGCGCTCGTTGCGGTTCACCAGGAGGAAGTCGACGTGCTGCACGCCGGGGCGGATGGGGTGGCGCTGCACGTCCTTGGCCAGGGCCAGGAGGGTCTCGCCGCCGGCAATGTCCAGCTCGACCAGGGCGTTGTCGTTGCTGCGCAGGGCCATACGGGTGGCGTGCTCCTCGAGTAGGACGTGGCGGGGCTCGGTGCCGTGGCCGTAGACGACGGCGGGGACCTGGCCGGCGCGGCGGGCCTGGCGGGCCGAGCCCTTGCCGAACTCGGTGCGGTCCTGGGCCTTGAGGGTGATGGCGTTGTTGGCCATGTGGCTCTCCTTGCGGATGAGGCGGGGCCCGGTGCCCCGCGGCTGATGGTGGTCCGGCTGGGCGCGACGACGCGCAGTACCGCCAGGTACCACCACGTCGATCACGGATGCGCGCCGTACTGGCGCGTCCCTCGCCGGGGCAACGTGGGCAAGACTACGCCATGGGCGGGGCGCGCGAACAGCCACGCAGCCGGTGAGGCGCCCCACCTGGGGCCCGTCGTGGAGCCGGTACGCGCGCTGAGCCCTTGTCAGACCGAAGCGGCTCGCGCGTTCGTACCTTATGCCGCGCGTTCGGGGGTTAAGGGTACGAACGCGAGGGCTAACCTACGAACGCGCGGGCCGCAGGCCTGCAGCCGGTCAGGCGCGTCACGTATGCCATTCCGTCGCGGTGAAGATCAGGAGGTTGGCGTCAGCGCAGATGGCGACCTGCTCGGTCTCAAAGTGGGGAGAATTAAAACGACTCGGGTCATCCTCCATCATGTGCTCGATGTCGAGGATCGCATCGGCCTTCTCCTTCGGGACTGTGGTGAAGGCCTTGTCCTCGGGGACGTACTGGCGCAGGTCGGGGTAGATACCGGGGAGCGGATCGGCCGTGCCGCTCGAGGCCTCGGCGAGCGGCCGGGTGCTGGCGGGTTCGAGTGCCAGCACCCCGTGTATCCATATCGGGCGGTCCTGTGGGGGTAGGACCTCGCGTTGCTCCTGCTGGTACTGCATGACCCAGTGGGCCGAGGAGATGGTGACGCCCGGCATGCGTCTGTCGAGGCGTCCCAGATCGGTGCGGATCTCCAGCGTCACGGGGACGTACTCGGTGAAGCTTGCGAAACGGCCATCCGACGTCGGCGTCGCACCCGGCCGCGACCGACCGTCCTGCGCTGGGGCGCACCCGCCCAGCGCCAGTGCCGCCCCGCCGGCGAGCCCCATGCCGACGACGCCGCGCCTCCCGTACTCGACCACGATGCCACCACTCCGTTTCGCTGACACCACTCTCAAACCAACGAGAGAGAAGATTCTACAATCAACGCATAATACCCCGTCCAATAAGAATCATCACGTTGGAGGCTGAGGTGACTACTAACTGCTCTACATTAAAGACATCTCCTTCCCAGTCTTTCTCGTCGCCTTGCGCAACATGTTTGACATCAAGGATCTCGTCAGCTTTCCCTTGCGGAACGGACACGAAGGCGTCTTGCGTGGGCACATACTTACGCAGGTCGGGCTGGATTCCAGGCAGTACATCGACGGTACCCGTCGAAGCCTTGACGAGAGCATCGACACTATCAGACCTCAACGTAGCAACGAGATGAAACCAGTAGCGCGGTTCAGGAGCAGGGAGATCGTAGCGCCCAGTCTCCTTTTGCTCTCCAACCCAATGAGCTTCCGTAACCTTAATCCCCGGCATACGCTTCTCAACAGCAGCCAAGTCAGTTTTTACAACCGCCTCCGTAGTGGTGTACTCCGTAAACTTGGCGAAACGATCACCTCCATCACCCCGACCTTTGTCAAACCAAGAGAGACAGCCACCCAAAAACATAGTCACCCCCACAGTAGAAGAAACAAAAAGAATGTCTCGCCTTCGACAATCATTCACCCCACGAACCCCATCATCCATCAATCACTCCAAGGCAACGTCGACCTAATACTTCCGCCCATCAGGATAGCGGTTTACTTTGTCAGGGGGACTCGGTTCAGCACGAGGGTAACGCATTCCACCCTTCTGCGTCATACCCCCTCTTTCATCGCCAGTATCGGGATCATTACGACCCCCTCCAGAACCGTCATACGAGTCCATATCGATCTGAGGTGGCTCCTCGCCGACTTTCCACGTGTATGTACGAGTCACAGTACCACTGGTATCAAAACTACGCGCCCAGCCCAGCTCTTCAAAACGACCATTTTCATCGCCTTTGACTTTTGCGGCAATATCACCCGCACCAGCGTTGTTACGACCTCGCACACCAGTCAGGATGAGACTCTATCATATATTTTTTACCGTTAAACATACACACACAACCCAATACTGTGACGTACAACACATTGAGGCTCTGTGGTTCAACTGTTCCTGCTCGTCGCTCGTTTCAGCGAGGACACAGGCGTCCGGTTCCTACATCGACGCACCCCGGGGCGTGACAGCGTGTGTTGCAACAACATCCCCTCATCGAGGGCGTACCGGCGCTTACGCTGTCTTCATAGCCCGCGCCGATCGCCTACCAGAAAGCAGACCATGAGGTACTTCGCCCAGTACATCGTCGGCAGGAACGGTCCCATCGACGTCTTCCTGCAGCCCCAGACCCCGCGGCTCATTGCCGAGGAGGTCGCTCGCAAGCTCACCTCGCCCGCCTACCTGGACGGCGCGAGGCACTTCGCCGTCGTGGTGTGGGCGCTGCCCGACGGGATGACGCATATGGACGAGGTCCCGGAGTCCTCCCCGGCGCGGGCCACCTTCATCCAGTGCGGCGGCTCGGCGGCCGCCATGAGTGTCGAGATTCGCGTGACCCACGAGGACGACTCCTACGAGCACTACGCCGTGGCCCGAGAGCCCATTGCCAACCCCGAGGCATGGACCACGATCACCTGGGACAACGGGGGTCCCGAGCCCTTCTCGCTGCGTCTGCACCCCGAGGAGGTCTTCACCGGTGAGCAGGCCGCCCCCGTCTTCCGCGCCTACATCGAGGACGGGGCCTTTCCGCCCGCGCAGCTCCTGCGCAGGCTCGACGTCTAGCCCCACCAGGTTCCACGCGTTCGTACCGTAGGGGTCGCGTTCGTACCCTTACCCCCCGAACGCACGACCTACCCTACGAACGCGCGGGTGCGGACCATCGTTCAGGCCCGCAGGAGCTCCAGGCAGCGGCGCACGTCCTGGATCGGCAGCTGGCCGGGAGCGGAGGCCCGGGCCAGTCCCTGCTCGTCGGGGACGACGGCGAAGGTCAGCGCCGACCCGAAGGCCGGCGCCACACGGCTGATCGCCCCGAGCGCCCCCATGGATATGGCGGCCACGGGCACCCCCAGGCCGCCGCGCTCCCCCGCGCCGGCCGTGGCCCGCGCGCACACGCCCAGGAGGCGGGCAACGTCGTCGGCACCGGTGGGCCATACGGCGATCTTGGCCAGGTCCGCACCCTGACAGGCCATGCGGGCCAGGACCTCCTCGAGGGCCTCATCGGCGGGGGTGTCCTCGAAGTCGTGGAAGGAGGCGACGACGTCGATACCCAGACCGTGGGCCTGCGCGCAGACCTGCGGCAGGCAGCCGTGCCGGACCTCGACGTCGATGGCGGCCGGGAAGCGCTCGGGCGCCCAGTCGGCGAGCCCGTCGAGGACGGAGCGCAGGAGGGAGCCGTAGGCGGCGTCATCCAGGTGGGCCCGGCCCCCTTCGGCGGCGGTGCGGCAGGTGAGCAGCACCGGGGCGCCTGTATCGGCGTCAACACCGTCGACGTCAGCGCCGTCTATGGCCTCCCCCAGCCCCCGCAGGCACTCCAGGACCTGGGCGGCGGCCGTGGCCGCATCCAGCGGGCCGGGGGCGGCCAGGGCGCCGGCCTCCTCCAGCAGGTCAACGCGCAGCTCGAGGACGTCGGCACCGGCGTCGACGGCGCGGCGGGCCTGGGTCCGAACCTGGGCGAGGCTCGGCCCGGTCAGGGAGACCGCCACCGCGGGCAGGCCGCCGGGGCCGGGGATGCTGCGTCCGCCCCAGGTCAGCGGCGTCGCGCTCACGCCCGGGCCCCTTCAGCCGGCCCCGGCTCGGGCACGAGCGACAGGGCGATGCCGTCGAGGATGTCGTAGAGGCTGGTGGTGACCCGCTGCAGCGGGCGCCCGGCGGCGGTGGTCCGCTCCACGACACGGGTGACGACCTCGCTCCACACGAGGGCTCCCGCGGCGATGACGTCGCGGCGGCCGGGGGCCAGGTAGCCCCAGGAGGCGCGCTGCTCAGGTGTGGAGTGGATGATCGCCTCACAGGAGGCCAGGACCGTCTGCGGGCTCAGCTCAGCACCATTCAGGGCCTGCGGGTCGAAGGCCTGAAGGTCCAGGGCGTGGGCGGTGACGGTGGTGATGGTGCCGGCCAGGCCAACCAGCCGCCCGGGGGCGGACAGGTCGACGACCCGCTCGGCCTCATCGAGCAGGCCGCGTACCTCGGCCCGGGCGGCGGCCTCGGACTCGGGGGTGACGCCGCCCGCCAGGAAGCGCTCGGTGATGCGCACGCTGCCGGTGTCCAGGCTGATGGCGGCGCTGGGGGCGTCCACGCCCAGGACCAGCTCGGTGGAGCCGCCCCCGAGGTCGACGACGAGCCGCGGCGCGGGCGCGTGCTCCCCCGGCCCCGGCGTGCCCTCGTCTTCACCGGCGCCCAACAGCGAACCGGTGAAGGACAGGCGGGCCTCCTCCTGGCCGCTGACGACCTCGGGCTCAATGCCCAGCAGGCGCCTGACCCCGGCCACGAAGTCCTCGCGGTTGCGGGCGTCGCGGGTGGCGGAGGTGGCCACGAAGCGCCGCATGTCACCCCCGGGGGCGACGCCCAGCTCGGTGCAGTCGGCAGCGTAGGAGGCCACGGCGGCCAGGGTGCGCTCCAGGGCCTCGGGGTCGAGCAGACCGGTGCGGTCCACGCCCTGGCCCAGGCGCACGATCTCGTTGCGGCGGCGCAGCACTTCCAGGTGGGGGCGCCCGGAGTCGTCGCGGTCGGCCTCGGCGATGAGGAGGCGGATGGTGTTGGTGCCGCAGTCGATTGCGGCGACGCGGGTCATGGTGGCGGCCTCCTGGGCTGGGTCGGGAAGGAAGGTGTCCCTGCCGCTTAGCAGGAGCAGCGCTCAGGATCCCACAGTCCGCGCTCGCGCAGAACCTCCAGGGTGCGGTCACCGATGGGGTTGACGCCGGCCCGGCGGCCAGGGTGTGCCCGAGCAGGGCGTGGAGGCACTTGACGCGCGTGGGCATGCCGCCGGCGGAGACCCCCGCGATCTCAGGGACCTGCCCGAGCTCGGCGCGGCGGGCCAGGTAGTCGGCGTGGGCGGCGGCGTAGGCGGCGGCCAGCTCGGCGTCGGCGGCCAGGTCCGCGTTGAAGGTCTCCATGAGGTGCTCGGCCTCCAGGGTGGAGCAGCCCTTCACAGCGGCCGGGTGGGTGAGGTAGTAGCTGGTCGGGAAGGGAGTGCCGTCGTCGAGGCGCGGGGCGGTGCGCACCACCGTGGGGCGCCCACACACGCAGCGGGCCGCGATGGCGACGACTCCGCGCGGCACCCGCCCCAGCTGCTCGGCCAGTGCCTCGAGGTCGGCCGACGACACCGGCTCCTGCGTCTGGGGGGTGGGGCTCACGGGGTCTCCTTCGTCTGCGGGGTGACGGCCGGTTTCGGCGTGGTCTTGGGCGGATCCGACGGCGTCTGGTTGGGCTCGCCGGTCGGCAGCTCCTTCTGGGCGGGGTTGAGGGTCTTGCCGTCCACCCCGTCCTTCGATCCTGCCGGGGCGGTGCTACTGGCCTGGCCGGCGGCCCGCGAGGAGTCCCGGAGCTCCTGGTACCAGGGGGCGTCCTGGGAGCCCGGGGTGGCCCCGCCGCCGGCCTCGGTCTCCTTCATGGAGTCAGCGCCGACGACGACGTAGCTGGTGTCGCCGGGCATGACGTAGCCGAGGCGCTCACGCACCTGGGAGCGCACATAGGTGTCGTCCTTCCACTGGGCCAGCTCGTTCTCCAGGGTGGTGGAGGTGTCGGAGGCCTCCTTGATCTTGTCGACGACGGCGTCGTACTGGGCCTGCTGGGACAGGTAGGCGCGCAGGGAGGTGAAGATGACGACGAAGGCCAGCAGGCATACGACCGCCAGGATGACGACCCTGGGCGGCAGGGTCCGCCCGGGCACCGTCGTCGGCAGGCCTCGGGGCCGGGAGGCGGCCGAGCCGGAACCGGACCCGGCCGCGGAGGCCGCCCGCTCGGCCGGAACCTGACGGGGCCGGGCGCCGCCGGCGACACGGCGCGTCCCGGACTGGCTGGAGGAGGGGCGGCGTGGAGTCATACCGGCATCCTGCCTCACCGGGGGCCGCACGAGGACGCACCCCACCGGGCGCGTTGCTCACGCCCCACTCATCACTCGCCCCCTGATGGACGCGCAACGACACCGTTCCGTAGACAACGCTTCGGGGCAGGCGGGAGAACCCGTCTGCCCCGAAGCGGTGGGGTGCGTCGTCGTCGAGTCGCGGCTGAGGCGTCGCGTCAGTCAGCGGCTCGATGTCGGCAGGTCGCTGTCAGGCTCAGGCCTGGAAGCGGGGGAAGGCGCCGGCGCCGGCGTAGACCGCGGCGTCGCCGAGGGCCTCCTCGATGCGCAGGAGCTGGTTGTACTTGTTGACGCGCTCGCCACGGGCGGGGGCGCCGGTCTTGATCTGACCGGAGTTGGTGGCCACGGCCAGGTCGGCGATGGTGACGTCCTCGGTCTCACCGGAACGGTGGGAGGTCATCGTCTTGTAGCCGGCGCGGTGGGCCATCTCGACGGCCTCGAGGGTCTCGGTCAGGGAACCGATCTGGTTGACCTTGACCAGCAGGGCGTTGGCGGCGCCGAGCTTGATGCCCTTGGCGAGGCGCTCGGGGTTGGTGACGAAGAAGTCGTCGCCGACGATCTGGACCTTGTCGCCGATCTGCTCGGTGAGGTGCTTCCAGTCGTCCCACTCGTCCTCGGAGAGCGGGTCCTCGATGGAGACGATCGGGAAGTCGGTGATGAGCTGCTTGTAGTACTCGACCATCGAGGCGGTGTCCTGGGCCTCGCCCTCGAACTGGTAGGTCTTGGTCTTGTCGTCGAAGAACTCCGAGGAGGCGACGTCCATGGCCAGGGCGACGTCCTTGCCGGGCTTGTAGCCGGCCTTCTCGATGGCCTCGACGATGAGCTCGAGGGCCTCGCGGTTGGAGTCGAGGTTGGGGGCGAAGCCGCCCTCGTCGCCCAGACCGGTGGACAGGCCGCGCTCCTTCACGACCGCCTTGAGGGCGTGGTAGACCTCGGCACCCATGCGCAGGGCCTCACGGAAGGTGGGGGCGCCGATGGGGGCGATCATGAACTCCTGGATGTCCACGTTGGAGTCGGCGTGGGAACCACCGTTGAGGATGTTCATCATGGGCACGGGCAGGACATGGGCGTTGGGGCCGCCGACGTACTGGAACAGGTCCAGGCCGGCGGACTCGGCGGAGGCCTGGGCGGCGGCCAGGGAGACGCCGAGGATGGCGTTGGCGCCGAGCTTGCCCTTGTTGGGGGTGCCGTCGAGCTCGATCATGAGCTGGTCGAGGCCGCGCTGGTCGGCGGCGTCAAAGCCGATGACCTCGGGGGCGATGATGTCGTTGACGTTGGCGACAGCCTTCTCCACTCCCTTGCCGCCGTAACGGCTCTTGTCGCCGTCGCGCAGCTCAACGGCCTCGAAGGCACCGGTGGAGGCGCCCGAGGGGACGGCGGCGCGAGCGGAAGCACCGTCCTCCAGAAGGATCTCGACCTCGAGGGTCGGGTTGCCGCGGGAGTCGAGGATCTCGCGGGCGTGAACGTTCTCGATGAGGGCCACTTGGTGCTCCTTGCTGAGGGGGTCGTGATGCGGTCGTCGGCGTCGGGCACACTCGCGCGCGACTGCCGAATGCAGGTCCAGCCTAGCGGGCCCGCACCCCCACCACGAGGGCCATGGTCCTGAGGAATGCACAGTGTTCACGCCCGGCGAGAAACACTGGACGGCACTGGACGACGGCGGTCTCTCGGTTCCGTCGTCGTCCTGGGCGCTCTGAGCGGCCCTACTGGCCGTTGGTCTCGGGCTGCTCGGTGCCCTGGCCGCCCTCGCCCGCAGCGCCGTCGGCCTGGCCAGTCTCGCCCTGCCCGTCGGTCTGACCGGAGTCGGCGGGCTGCTGACCGCCCTGCTGGGGATTCTGCTGCTGTTGCTGAGGCTGCTGCTGGGGAGCCTGCTGGCCACCTTGCTGCGGGGCCTGCTGCTGTTGCTGGGGGGCCTGCTGCAGGCCGCCTCCGAAGGGGTTGTTGCCGGATGCCAGTCGGGGATCGGTCTGGGTCGACCAGGTCCGAGCCTTGTCGGAGTAGCGCGGGGAGAAATCACCGTCGATCGTGCTATAGAGCTTCTGCAGCTCGCCGATCACGGCCTGCCCCTGTTGCCCCTGCTGATAGAGCTCCTGGTATTCGCCAGACAGGGCAATCGCCCGCAGGTAGGTGATCGTTGCCGCCTGGCGGGGCTCAAAGCTCAGATGCTCCTTGGACCACTGCACGGTCTGCGCGTCGGTGACGGTCACTCCGTGGGCCCGGCCGACCTCTACCATGATGGGGGCCTGAACAAGGAGCCTGGCGATCTGAGACCGGTTCACACCCTGATGCTCCAGGTTCTCCCGGCCGAGTGCGGAGTCCAGCTCCTTGACCACGACGTCGACGTCCTTCTCAGTGACGACCACGGAGTGGCGGGCCCCGTCCAGGCCGGTGTAGTGCATGTCGGCCGCCCGACCAGGGTGGTCGGAGCAGCCGGCGAGCGCCCCGACGGCGAGGAGGAGTGCAGCGCTGGCGGCGAGGACGCGCGTACGTGCGGCAAGGCTTCGGGTCACGGTCTGCTCCTGGAAGGGGGACGACGCCGGAGGGCGACATGGTGTCACAACATTTCTGCCCCCGACCCTACCGTTCCGCCTGCGACGACGCACGCAGCCGGTCCGCCGCCGCCCACCGACGCGGCTCCGGACACACTGCAGACGTCCTGCACGAGGGTCGGCCTACTCCACGAGGGTGGGGATCTACTGGCC
>NZ_KV811009.1:65410-77802 GCF_001812965.1 Actinomyces sp. HMSC075C01 | reverse complement strand
GATCTACTGGCCGGGGGTTGTGCGTACTGCACGATAGCCCCACCTACGTGGAGTACACCCATCCCTCCCCCAGTAGCCCCCGACCCTCGTGCAGTGGCCAGCGGTTGCGCGACCGAGATCGACACGGCACCGTAGATATAGGTGAGGCATGGGAGCCGTCACGGCTGAGCGGCCGCACTGTGGTCACACGCCTGCCACCTGTCCGTCAGCACTCGGGTCAACCATCAGGGAGGTACTCGCTCATCAGCCCAGCCACCAGAGTCGCCGGCTGCGAGGATCGCAGCCTGTCCGCTCCCCGACTGGCGAGCACAAGGGTCAGATTCCTCCCTCATGCCGGCAGGTCGGCAGGCGGGGCACTGTCAGTCGTTTACGGGATGCTGGTCACCTTCCTGGCTCTGGCGGTGCTGTGGTGGGGGCAGACTCGGTCAACCGCTACCTACGGCATGCCCGGGCCGACGACGACTCTCACGCTGTCCAGCTCCGCCCGCTCCGCAACCGAGGAGCAGCAGCTCACGGCCGCCCGGCAGCTGCGCGCACTTCTTACTCAGGAGGGCGTCAGTATGGTCAAGGCCTCTCAGGGCGATGGCGACCCCATCCTCGTAGTCCTCGATCCCAAGCAGCGCATCGACTGGACCGGCCCACTGAATACCGATTCGCGCTCTGGTCTCTTTGCGATCCGCGGGACCTATTCGAGCACTGTATGGAGGACACGCGGGCAGGCCCCGCTGGCACCTGCCGGACGCACCGTCCTCGGTACCGTGAGCGTCCCGGGAGTCACGCCCTCGACCAGCAGCCTGCAGTTCGTGGAGCCGCTTGGTAGCGCACCGTTGGGCACCGGGGAGCTGCTCCTGGGAACAACGGACCCGGCCTTGATCGCACGTGTCAGCTCTGTGTTGGAGGAGTCCGGGCTGACAGTCGAGAACACCCAGCGCCAACCGGCGCTGGTGTCGCTGGTGCGCGACACAACAGTGGCCACGGCCGCACTGTTCGCCGCCCTGGGGATCGTCTGCATCGTCATGTCCCTGGCGCTGTCGCTGCCTGAGCAACGCGAAGAGATCCGGCTGCGTCGCATGGTCGGCGCCACCGAGGCGGCACTGGTCCGCGAGCGCTGTAGCCGGGAGCTGCTTGAGGTCATCGCGGGGACCGCAGCCGGAGCGCTTGGTGCAGGAGCTGCGGCGGCGTTGGTCGCCCAGGCTCCGCTCTCGCCGCCGGAGCTGGGGGTCCTGGTCGTGGGGGCGGTGGTGGGCGGTGCCGTGCTGTGGATGGCACGCCTGCTCACCTTCGCCATCTGGTTGCGTCTCGGGCTCAGGGGTGCCGGGGCATGATCCACACCGAGATCGCGGGCGCTCTGGGCGCCGCATGGCGCCACCGTTGGAGCACTGCGGGTATCGCTCTCATGTTCACGCTGGTCAGCGCGATCCTCACCATGACACTGGCCGAGGTGATGACCCAGACGTCAGTGGTCGTGGCGGCCCAGCGCCTGCGCGAGCTCGATGCCACCACCTTCACGCCCTACTACCTTGGGGATATGGACAACGATCCGAGCACCGGCCTGATGGAGGACCTGGGTGACCGCATCACCTCGGGCTCGGCCTACACGATGGTCATAGGCAACGTGGAAGTCAACGACCCTTCCTTCGCCGGAGGCAATCCAGTGGTGGTCGTCGTCGGGCAGGCCGCTCAGAACGCCGTGACCGGAGCCAGGCTCTGCTCGCCGGCGCCCTGCGCCATGGTCGGGGACCAGGTCCCCCATCCCGTGGACGGACCGCTGCACCTCGGAGGTCGCAGCGTGCCGGTAGCAGGCCGAACGCCGTCGTCGGCCACGCTCTTCGACCCCGCTGCGGTGGGGATCGACCTGGGCAGGTCGGTGCTGATCGCGCTGCCGCCCTCGAGCCTGGATCACCTGGATGGCACCGAGCAGGAGGAGGCTGTGTGGCGCACGGTTCTGCTCCGTGCCACCGACGACGACACCGAGCAGTTCATCACGGCTGCCAGACAGGACCGACTCGCCCTGGTTCCGCACCGGTTGGCCGCCGATCAGCCCGAGCGCTTCCGCAACCTCCTGGTGTGGGCTGCCATGCACGGCGTCGGCCTGCTGGGGCTGACCGCCCTGGTCTCCATCGCCTACAGCGCCTCCATCCGGTCGGTGCTGCGCCGCGAGCGAGCCGACCTGCTGCTGCGTCATCTCTATGGCGCGACGTCGGCTCAGCTCACCACGCGCCTGGCAGCCTTCCTGGCTGCCACCATGCTGGTGCTTCCGGCCCTGGCGCTCCTGGCCTTGGCAGCCAGCACGCTGTTGACGAGCGCCGCAGCAGCAGCCGGGGGCATCCTCCTCATCATCTACCTGGTCTTTCTCATGACGACGGTCCGCCGTGTGCGAATCGAGTTCGCGCGATCCGGGAGACTCCGATGACGCAGGCCTTGGAGCTGATCGAGGTCAGCGTCGACTACCACCGTGGCGGTCAGCCGGTCCACGCACTCGACTCGGTGTCACTCGCCATCGGCCGGTCCGAGTCGGTGGCGGTCGTGGGGCCCTCCGGGTGCGGCAAGTCGACGCTGCTGGGCGTGCTGGGGCTGACGATCCCACCGACCTCGGGGAGTGTCCTCGTCAACGGCGTCCCCGCCCCCTCCGACCCGGACAGGCGGGCCCGGACCCGTAACCGCTTACTGGGCCTCATCCCTCAGAGCGGGGCGGTCATCGACCACCTGAGCGTGCTGGCGAATGTCGCCCTTCCCCTGGAGTACAGCAGGCCCCGCACCAGGCGCAGGGACAGGCATGAGCGGGCTAGACAGGCCCTGGCCGACGTCGGGATCGCCTGGGCCGAGGCGAGCGCGCCCCCGCGGCTCTCGGGTGGGGAGCGTCAGCGTGTGGCCGTGGCGCGGGCCTTGGTCAACCGGCCGCGCTGCATCCTGGCCGACGAGCCCACGGCGTCGCTGGACTCCGTCACCGCCCTGGAGGTCACGTCACTGCTCATCTCCCGGAGCACTCGTGACGACGGCAGCCTCATCATCGCCACGCACGATCCGCGGGTGGCTGAGGTCTGTGACCGGGTCCTGACCATGCAGGACGGCCGGCTCACCGGTTGAGGCGCTCAGGCACCATCCCTCATCAGTGCGTGCCTCAGCGGCGTTTGCGGTAGGTGGTGGCCTCGGTCTCGTAGGAGGCGTCGCCCTGGACGACGGCGCGCAGGAGCACCTCGGCCCACCGCACGACCTCCTCACCGGACAGGCCCGCCCCGCCCATGCGGTTGGTGCCCGGGGCGGGCACCACGATGGTGCGCGTGGCCGGCTTCAGCACGGTGCCCGGGTAGAGGCGCGTGACCTTCATACGCGCCGACTCGGGCAGATCCACCGGGGCGAAGCGCACCGACTTGCCCTGGGCGACGATCTCACGCACCCCCAGCTGGGCGGCCAGGGCCCGCAGCCGCGCCAGCGCCGCCAGACGGGCGGTCGCCTCCGGCACAGGCCCGTAGCGGTCGACCAGCTCCTCCAGGACGTCGTCGACCTGCTCCCCCGAGCGCGCCGCCGCGAACTTCGTGTAGGCCTCCAGGCGCAGGCGCTCGTGGGGGATGTAGTCCTCGGGGACGGTGGCGTCAACGGGCAGCTCGATGCGCAGCTCGACGTCCTCCTCATCGCCCTCCTCGAAGCCGATCATGTCGGCGCCGGCCTTCCCGGAGCGGGCCAGGGCCTTCTTGTAGGCGGCCACGGCCTCGGAGACCATGCGCACGTACAAATCGAAGCCGACCCCGGCGATGTGCCCGGACTGCTCGCCGCCGAGCAGGTTGCCCGAGCCACGGATCTCCAGGTCCTTCATGGCCACCTGCATCCCGGCCCCCAGGTCGGTGTTGGTGGCGATGGTGCGCAGGCGCTCCAGGGCCGTCTCGGTCAGCGGCTTGTCGGAGGGGTAGAGGAAGTAGGCGTAGGCCCGCTCCCGGCCGCGCCCCACGCGCCCGCGCAGCTGGTGGAGCTGGGACAGGCCCATGCGGTCGGCGCGGTCCACGATGAGGGTGTTGGCGTTAGACACGTCCAGCCCGGTCTCCACGATCGTGGTGCACACGAGCACGTCGGTCTCCTTACGCCAGAAGGAGTCGATGACGGCCTCGAGCTGGTGCTCGTTCATCTGCCCGTGGGCGGTGGCCACGCGCGCCTCGGGCACCAGCTCGGCCAGGCGCGCAGCGGTGGCGTCAATGTCCTCGACCCGGTTGTGGACGAAGAACACCTGCCCTTCACGCAGCAGCTCGCGGCGGATCGCGGCGGAGACCTGCTTGGTCTCGTAGGCGCCCACGTAGGTCAGGATCGGGTGGCGGTCCTCGGGCGGGGTCGCCAGGGTGGACATCTCGCGCAGGCCGGTGACCGCCATCTCCAGGGTCCGCGGGATCGGGGTGGCGGACATGGACAGGACGTCCACGTTGGTGCGCAGCGCCTTGAGAGTCTCCTTGTGCTCCACCCCGAAGCGCTGCTCCTCGTCGATGATGACCAGGCCCAGGTCCTTGAACTTCACCTGGCCGGTGATGAGACGGTGGGTGCCGACGACGACGTCGACGCTCCCCTTCTCCAGCCCTTCGAGCACCTTGGCGGACTCGGCGGCGTCCTGGAAGCGGGACAGAGCCGCCACGGTCACCGGGAAGCCTGCGTAGCGCTCGGTGAAGGTCTCGGCGTGCTGACTCACCAGGAGCGTGGTGGGCACCAGGACCGCGACCTGCTTTCCGTCCTGGACGGCCTTGAAGGCGGCGCGCACGGCGATCTCGGTCTTGCCGTAGCCGACGTCGCCGCACACGAGCCGGTCCATCGGCTGGGCCTTCTCCATGTCGGCCTTGACCTCGTCGATGGTGGAGAGCTGGTCGGGGGTCTCGGTGTAGGGGAAGGCCTCCTCCAGCTCGGTCTGCCAGGGGGTGTCGGGGCTGAAGGCGTGACCGGTGGTGGCGGCGCGGGCGGCGTAGAGGCGCACGAGCTCGCCGGCGATCTCGCGCACGGCCTTGCGGGCCTTGGACTTGGTCTTGGCCCAGTCGGCGCCGCCCATCTTGCTCAGGGCGGGGCTGTCGCCGCCGACGTACTTGGTGACCTGGTCCAGGGCGTCGGTGGGCACCAGAAGGCGGTCGCCGGGCTGGCCGCGCTTGGAGGGGGCGTACTCGATGACGAGGTACTCGCGGGTGGCCGAGGAGCGGGCTCCGCCCACGGTGCGCCGGCTCAGCTCGATGAAGCGCCCCACCCCGTGCTGGGCGTGGACCACGAGGTCCCCGGCGTGCAGGGACAGGGGGTCCACGGAGCGGCGGGCGCGACGGGCCGGCAGGCTGCGGCGCTCGCGGGGGCCGGCGCCGGCCCGCCCGGTGAGGTCGGACTCGGCGATGAGTGCCAGGCGCAGGCCCTCGGCGAGGAAGCCGTGGCCGGCGCTGGCCTGGGTGACGCGCACGACGCCGTCGCCGGGGCCCGCCGTCGGGGCGCCATCGGCACCAGTTGAGCCGTCGGCGTCATCAGCAACAGCGGCCGGGGCGGGGGCCCAGTCGCCGTCGCGGCCGAGCTCGCCGACCTCGGAGAGCTGGTCGACGATGCGGGCGGGGACGTCGCCGTCGCCCAGGAGCTGGGCCATGCGTCGGCCGGGTCCGGGGCCGTCGGTGGCCACGACGACGGTCCAGCCCTGGCGGGCCAGCCGGCCCAGGTCGGCCACGGCCCGCTCGAGCTCGCCGCGGTAGGTGTGGGGGTCGCTGAGGTCCAGGCGGGTGGTGTCGGGGCCGGCGGCCAGGGCGGTGAAGGACCACCAGCCGCGGTTGGAGGACAGGGCTAGGGCCCGGGCCTCGGCCAGGTGGGCGAAGGCGGCGGCGGACAGGTCGACGGGGACCGTGCCGCCGGAGGCCGCCGAGGTCCAGGCGGCGGCGAGGAACTCGGTGGTGGTGGCGGTCAGGTCCTCGGCGCGCTTGCGCACCCGTTCGGGCTCCAGGAGCACCGTGAGCCGGTCGCCGACGAGGTCCAGCAGCGGGACCATCGCGTCGACCAGGACCGGGGCGAGGGACTCCATGCCCTCCACGGCGATGCCCTGGCTGATCTTCTCCAGCATGTCGGCGGCGCCGGGGACGGCGTCGACCAGGGCGGCGGCGCGCTCGCGCACCGTGTCGGTGAGGACCAGCTCGCGGCAGGCGGTGGCGGTGACGGCGCCCAGCGTCTCGATGGTGCGCTGGTCGGCGACGGCGAAGGAGGAGACCTCATCGATCTCGTCGCCGAAGAAGTCCACGCGCACCGGCCTGGGCTCGGAGGGTGGGAAGACGTCGAGGATGCCTCCGCGCACGGCGTACTCGCCGCGGGACTCGACCATGTCGACGCGCGTGTAGGCGGCGGCCTCCAGGCGGCGGGCGGTCTCCTCCAGGCCGACGGTCAGACCGGGGGCCAGCTGGACGGGCTCGAGCTCGCCGAGCCCGGCGATGACGGGGGCCAGCAGGGCGCGCACGGGGACGATGAGGACGCGGATCGCCCCGCCCTCCTCGGGGTGGGCCAGGCGGCGCAGGACGGACAGGCGCTGGGCGACGGTGTCGGCGCGCGGCGAGAGGCGCTCGTGGGGCAGGGTCTCCCAGGCGGGCATGACGGCGACGTCGTCGGCCGGCAGGTAGCTGCGCAGCGCCAGGGCGGTCTCCTCGGCCTCGCGGCCGGTGGCGGTGACGACCAGCAGCGGCGTGCCGGAGGCCTCGGCGGAGCCGGCCGCCGGCGCGCCGCCGCCGGCGACCCGCTGGACGCCCTCCTCTCCCAGGGCCATGGCGGCCAGGACAGCGGGCCGGGCGCCCGGTGCGACGACGAGGCTGCGGTCGGTGCGCGAGCGGGAGGAGGCGGCGCGAACGGTGCGGGCGATGTCGGCGTCGGCGAGCAGCGGAGGCAGGAGCGCAGTCAGAAGCACGGCCGCGAGTCTAGTGACTCCCCGTCCCGGCACCACTGGTGGGCCGGACCGGCCGGCCGGCGAAGGCCCGGCGGGACCAGTCCCGGCTGCGGATCCGGTTCCAGGGGTTGTCGTGCCCGGCGACGACGCCCACACTCCCAACGGTTACACAACTAATTAGATGCTGCATACCTCAGCAAACGACGCACCTCTGTTATTGGCGGATATACCGAATCCTTAAAAATTTCATCATCATGCAAGAGCTGGCGAATCTGGCTCTTAAATTGATGTGGCACTCTAATCGTCAAAGCGGCGGCCGTCCATTTCGATTTTCTAGGCTTTACGCTCCTCCCTAAGCGTATATCAATAAAATCATTGAGGCGCTTCCTGTGGTCAGCTTTACTCCCATAGTTAGGAAATTCTACAGCTATCGAAGAAATTCGACGCATGTCATTGTTGTGAACACTTTCATTGGGGGCTCCAGGGTACTGGACTTTTCTGTAATAATGATGCTCCCCTTGACTCGAAGTAAGCCCCCCAACAAGAAAGAATCCCTTCTGAGAAATCATCCTCACATCCGAAAAAGGCAAAAGCACTGGCCACACAGAAGTTTTCCACCGCTTTAACTTATTCTTACTATCCCACCAAACAAGATTACGTCCGGGGTCAACCGCCTTGGGGAAATCGCGCACCCACCTATGGGGCGATGTCGAAATGAGGAAAAGGCGACCATCCTTTGAATCCAACTCTTCGCAAGCAAAATACAACGCAACCTTCCAGTCCGTCGACACATCAATGAGTCTAGTTGGGACCTGATGATGCTGTAAAACAGTCAGCGTTTCAAGAGCAGTCAAACGGCGTCCAATACCATTTTGACGAGCCAGATCCAAAATACTTTTTTCCGTGGCGGCAATCACTCTTTCATTCCGGTCAACCATCCGTTGTCCTTCAAAGAATTTACCTCCCCCCTCCAGTAGCCGATAAAGAGAGGAATGTAAACCCCAATCAGCACAAGCCTGCCCTCGAAAAAAACATGATTCTACCTCAGAGATACCTTTCGCCATTCCCATATTTTCGTGCTGATACGTTGGAAGACCATCAAGAAGGACACTGAGTTCATCGTAAAATTTCTTAGCACTTTTTGCATGGAAAGCTAGCTCCCTTTCCGCCAAAAATTCACCGACGGTCCAACTGACAGACATACTAATGATCCCTTTCTGTTTACTACTGCGTCTCAATGCCGACAATTTGCATATTCACAACTATTTTAAAGCGAAAAATTCGACACGAACCATTCCCTCACGTCACACCTTTTATTACTGTTCGGAACAAATATAACATTGGCTCTCCTGCATCAATCGGCTGGACCAGCGCTGCTGCCCGAATCAGTTGCCCCGACCCCAGTCCCGGCTGCGGATCCGGTTCCAGGGGTTGTCGTGCCCGGCGACGACGCCCACGCCCCCGCCCACGGTGTGGTTGCGGCTCTCCAGCAGGACGGAGACCTGCGCTGAGGCGGCCATGCCGGCGATGAGCCACACGACGGTGCCGATCTGAGTGATGAAGGCGACCGTCCCGTAGGCCGGGATGAGGCTGAGCAGGGCGATCTGCGCGGGGTTGGAACGCTGGACGACGGCCCTGAAGCCGTAGACCAGCAGACCCACCATGAGGAGCACTACGGGGAGCCAGCCGAAGCGCAGCGCGCTCAGGAGCAGGTCGTTGTCGATGGAGCTGTAGCCGCCCCAGGACACCGAGTCCCCTGCCTTCTGGTAGACCGGGGACAGTCCCAGTGGCTTGAGCTGACGCACCAGGACGAGGATGTCGCCGCGATAGCCGGCCGAGTCCTCCTGCTCGCGGCCGGCCGAGTCGAAGACGCCCAGGACGTAGGGCAGCAGCACGCTGCCCACACCGACCAGCACCATGAGGAAGCTCATCCGCCACAGGGCGGGGATATTGATGTGCACCTGCATGAGGCTGAGGATGACGGCGATGATGGCGCAGGCGATCGCCGAGCGGGAGAAGGTCGGGATGGTCGCTCCCAGGACGAGGGCGCCGGCCGCGATCCGGTAGCCGGGCCTCCACCGCGTGGCCAGGATGAGCGGGATCCCGGCCGCCAGGCACACTCCCAGGGCGATGGGGTGGCCGAAGGCCCCCTCAACGCGGGTGAAGCTGCCCCGGGCCAGGGGCGGGGCCCACTCCTCGTAGAGGTTGTTGTCGATAGTGATGTAGCTGAAGGGGTTGATGGTGGTGACGGCCTCGAACAGCGCCAGCACGGCCACCGCGATCCACACGACCGCCAGGACCTCCGCCATGCGCCGCAGCCCGAGCCGCTCCACGAGCAGCCGTCCGGCGAGGTAGGCGGGCAGGGCACCGAAGACGACGTCGGACAGGACGTAGTTGAGCGGCGAGCCCGCGGCGACGGACAGGCCCACCAGGCACCAGGCGGTGGCGACCATGAAGTCACCGCTGGTCAGCCGCCACGAGAAACCGGGCAGGAGGGCGAGGATCACCAGGAAGCAGGCCAGGGTGGCCGGAGGCACATTGGGCTCGAAGGGGATCATCACCCACACCGGCACGAAACCGATGGCGCCCACGACCAGGCCGGCCCCGACGATGGGGCGGCGGTGGATGCGGTCGGCCACGAAGATGAGGACCGCCAGGGCGGAGGCCACCATGGGGAGGACGATGAACAGGGTCCTGGCGAAGGACATCGTTCCTCCCTTGTCCTGTCATGGCCGCGGTGATGTCACGGCGGCCGAATCAGTGGTCGATAGGTGGTTTGTCGGCGGACGGAGCTGCACGGCGGCGAGCCGCCACAGGACCGCCGTAAGAAGTACCCGGGAAGATGCTGGGAGAGCCTCCGAGGCCCTGACCAAGGTCAGGTGCAACCGGAAGAAGTCCGACGACGTCGCCCCGGCAGGGCCGACCCCGACGCCTTCTTCACTGCTGGGGCGGGGGTCCTCAGGGTCCTCGCCCGTCACACGGTTCCGGTGAAAGACTCACCACATCACCCGCTCCCCCGCGTCTGAGGATTCCAGGCGTGGCCGGGGGCGCAGCGAAGGCTACTACAGTCACCGAGACCTCAGCGTGATCTTACAGTTAGGGTTGGGCCGTAACCTTTCAGCATCCGCCGGGCCATACGGCCCACGGTGTCCAGCGGGCCGCCGGAACCGATCAGATCCAGATCATCCCCAGACCAGATGAGGAGCAGCGTGCAGCCGTCGCAGATCCTTCACGCCATCCGCAGGAACCTTGTCGCCTGCCTCGTCATCCTGCTCGTGTGCATCCTGACCGGGCTGGGAGTGGCCCTGGCAACGAAGCCGGTCGCAGTGGCCACCACGACCCTGGGCATCCAGCCCAAGTCCAGGGAGACCCCGTCCTTCTCCACCCAGGCCAAGGACCTCATGCCGACCCTCGTGGAGCTCTCCACGAGCCCGAAGGTCCTCGATCCGGCGGCGGCCAACCTGAACATGGAGACCACCGATCTGGCGCAGGCGCTGACGGTCACCAACCCGCCCGAGACCCTGGTCCTGTCCATCACCGCCAAGGCCGGCAGCAAGCAGGAGGCTGTCGACATGGCCCAGGCGACGGCCGACTCGCTCAACAAGGAGCTCTCCTCCGGTGAGCTGCTGGGCAAGCAGGCCCTGGGCATGACGACGAGCACCACCTCGCCCGCCACCACGGCCAACACCACCATGGAGCGTCCCGGCGCCCGAGCCGCGGCGATCTCCGGGCTGCTGCTGGGTCTTCTGGCCTCCGTGTCCTATGCGATGTTCCGTCACCGTCGTGACAGCGGCCTTGGCGGCGACAGTGGCGCCGAGAACCGTCCCGGGCGTATGGCGGCCGCACTGAACACCCTGAGGCAGAAGACCTCGGACCTGCTGCGACCGAGCCAGCAGCCGCCCGCGCAGCCTCAGATGCAGGCGCAGCCGCCCTACCAGTATCAGCAGCTCCCGGCCCCATCCCAGGTCCCGGCCTTCCCCGAGGCCTCTGGCATCCAGGCTCCCGGCGCCATGGCCCCGCAGGAGGCCCCCACCTCGATGCCGTCTCCCGTCTCCGCGCCCATGCTGCCAGCCCCGACGTCGACCCCGGCACCCCCGGCACCGACGTCTCAACCGACGGCTTCATCCGCACCGGTCCCGGCCTTCCCGACCCCGCAGTCGCCGCAGCAGACGACCGCAATGCCCGCGTTCTCCGACTCCGCGTACCCGGCGGCCCAGCCAGTGCCCTACGCCCAGGAGCCGGTGTCTTCCGCACAGGAGCCGGTCCACTCCCCGGTGCCGACGTCGCTCCAGGCCTTCCCGGTGCCCGCCACGTCGTCAACGCACTCCCCCGTCTCCATGAGTGCGGCGCCACTGTCTGCGGCCTCGGCGGCCTCGGTCTCCGATCGGTCCTCGACACAGCCCCCCGCCCAGGGCCCCGCCCCAACCCCCGCGCACAGCTTCACCTCCGGAATCACCTCCGCCATGCAGCGTCAGCAGGCCGACCGGCCCGCGCCGGCCACCCCGGCCGGGACCCTGTCGGCCGGGACCGCCTCATCCCAGTCGGCCTCTGAGGCCACCGCCCCCTACCGGCACGCGCCACTGCCCCCGCCGCAGCCCACCCCCGCCGACCTGACGGTGCCGGCCTCCCCGTCGATCGCGGTGCAGCCCTACACGGCCGCCCCGGCCTCCGGGAGCCACCGTTTCCCGGGCGCACCGGACGGCCCCACCCGCCGCAGCACCGCCCTGCCCACCGGGCAGACCGTCTCCGGGTCCTCAGCCTCCCCGGCCTCCTCCGCTCCCTTGGCGGGGTCCTCCTACCAGTACCCTCCGGCGCCGGCATCGACTCAGTCACCTGCCCCGATGTCCTCCCCCACCGACTCCCTCTCCGCCACGCCGACCACCGGCCGTCGGCGTGTTTCTGCGCCGACGTCGAGCTCCGCGCCGAGCGTGCCCACTCGGCGGCGCATCACCTCGCCGTCGGCAGACCGCCCGGCGTCGCCGGCCGGCTGGCAGGACGCCTCCTCCCTTCCCACGACGACGGGCCGGCGCCGGGTCCAGGCGGATTCCTCGACCCCCGAGCCCGCAGCCGGCGCTGAGGACTCACGCGCCGCGGCGCGCACGCAGGCCCCGGCCTCCGAGACCGGCTCCCCCACCGCCCCGTCGACGTCGATGCGTCAGCAGGCGCCCTCGCGCCGGCAGACCCTGGCTCGACGCCGGCGGATGTCCAAGCCGCGGCTGACTCTCGTGACGCCGCTGTCCGAGGAGTCCTCCATCGAGCAGACCCGCCATCTCACGCCGGTGTCGGCGTCGGCGAGTGGGCGCCACCGCAGTCCTGATCCGCCGGACGCCCCGCCGCCGCCTCCGCCGCCGTCGATCCGGCCCAGCCAGCAGATGGCCTCGGCGTCCTCGGCCTCCTCAGCGGCCCGGCACTCCGCCTCAGCCTCGGCGGCCTCCGCGGCCTCGGCCGGTCGCAGGCAGTCAACGCGCCGCTCCTGGTGAGCCGGCTACCGGCACCATCGTCAAGGGCGGGTCCGATGCTTGAAGCATCGGAC
>NZ_KV811009.1:51086-65310 GCF_001812965.1 Actinomyces sp. HMSC075C01 | reverse complement strand
GGTCCGATGCTTGAAGCATCGGACCCGCCCTTGATGTCTGCAGCGAGCCGCTAAACAGGTCCCGGCCAGGGGCCGCGCCCCGAGCCGCTCAGTTGTCGTCCTCGTCGTCGTCGGCCTGGTCGTCGTCGGCCTGCTTGTTGCCGCCCTGGTCCGCGTTCTCGGCGGCGTTCTTCGCCTTCTTGTCCTGCTTCTCCTTGTTGTTCTGCGCCGTCTTAGGGACCGTGACGCTCGGGATCTGGGCGGTGATGGTGTTGCCGCTGGGGTCGGAGACCACCAGGCGGTAGGTGTGATCGCCAGGCGAGCAGGTGCTGTCTTCCAGGCTGTGGCTCTTGAGCGCCCAGCGGGTGTCGCTGATCTTCTCGGTGGCCACCGGCGTGGTCTCGTCATCCCGGTAGAGACTGTAGGTCAGGGTTGGGTCGTCGCGGTCCCAGGTGGCTTTGAACCCGACCCTCACCGAGCCCGAGGTCGTCACCTCCGCCTTGGCGGCCAGGGTCTCGGCCTTGCCCTCGGGGGGCAGCGTGGGCTGGCCCGCACGTCTGGGGTAGCGCACGATCCCTTGCTGGGTCGTGCCGTTGGCCTCGACGAACTCACCCACCATGAGGATGTAGGAGTCGGTGACGTCGATCTTGTAGGCGGCCTGGGACATGCCCGTGTACTTGCCCGCCTCCAGGTCCGGGTACCAGCCGATGATCGTGGGGCTCTTGTAGCCCGACGTCGACCAGTCCTGGTAGCCGTTGACGACGCCCTGGTGGCGGATGGTGATGTCGGCGCTGTTGGTGAAGGCCATGGCCCGCACGTACAGGGGGTGCGGACCGTCCTTGCGAACCTCGGGCATGTTGGGGAACCCGTAGATGGTCTCGCAGGAGTGGGCGTGCCCCACCGTGTAGACGGTGTCCTTGGTGGGGGCGATCCCGTAAGTGTCACCGTGGCACGGCTCGAGCCAGATGAGGTTGCCGTCCCAGTCCGCCCTGAAGCTCCCCTCAAGGTTGGCCTCGTCTAGACGTCCGACGGCGGAGTAGGCGGTGCCGTAGAAACCGTCGTCGTCGACGGCGATGTCGAAGATGGCGGCGTGCTCACCGGCCGTGCGCACGGTGTCGTTGACGGGCATGGGCAGCATCTCACCGGTGGAGGCGCTCAGGAGCGCCATCCCGTAGCCGGGTTTGCTCGAGCCGTTGACCGAGGAGAAGGAGCCGCCGATGACGACCTTGGAGTGGTCCGGGGAGACCTCGATCGCGTAGACCTGGGCGTTGGGGCCCTCTGCGGAGGCCGTCCAGTTCAGCAGCTGACCGGTGGAGGCCTTGAGGGCGGCCAGCCTGACACGCGGCTGACCGTTCACCTTGGTGAAGTAGCCCCCGGCGTAGAGGGTGTCGCCGGCGACCGCAATATCCTTGACGGTCGTGTTGAACATGGGCCTGAAGGAGGAGATGAGGGTTCCGTGCCCCTGGGTGAGGTCGAAGGCCGCCAGGCGGCTGTGCCACTCGCCGTTGACCTTGTCGAACTCCCCGGCGACGTAGAGGGTCTTGCCGTCCTGGGAGACGGCCAGGCTGCGCCCTGGCCCGTTGAGGGTGGGGGCGAAGTCCTCGATGAGCTTGCCTGTGTTGAGGTCGTAGGCCAGGATGTTGGAGCGCGCGATCTGCTGCTGCTTCTTGGGGGCGCCGGCCGGGCGGGCGTTGTCGAAGCTGCCGACGACGTAGACCACGTCGCCGACGACGAGTTGTCCCCAGGCGACGCCGTCGATCTGCACCGTGGGCAGGGGTGCGGCCGTGTACGCGGGCTCCCGGGAGGACTGACCGGAGGGGTCGGTACCCGCAGCACCGCCGCCCCCGTTGTCGCCGACATTGCCGGAGCCGTCGCCCTGGTCGTTCCCATCGGCATCGGCCTCCTGAGCCGCGGCCACCGGTGCGGCGGGAGTCAGGACGACCATCGAGGCGAGTAGCAGCGGCAGGAGGGACAGGATGATGGCAAGACGAGGGATGGTGGAGAGACGACGCACGGAAACCTCCGGTACATATGGCGAGCAACGCGCAGGCGGATCACGGCACACCGTTGACATCAGGGCGAATGAGGCTCACTTGAGTCGCCGGTCAAATGCCTGTGACAACAATTAATTTAACTGGTAGCGCCTGTCAGTTCTGGGAGCACGTCCACTCATGCGGAACACGAAGAGAGAACGAAAAGGACACAAATCGATGACGGCACCACGCTACGCGACCACAGGGTCGGATTGCAACAAAATCGTTACCTGAAGGGTGCTCCACGCCCTGAGCACGACTCACCGCCGTGGTGGGCTAACTCCATATGAGACGCCCTCACCGGGCCCCGGTCAGGGGCCGGCGAGGGCGGGAGCGCGAAGGCCGGGGTCGGTGCGCGGCGGGCTCATGGGGGTTCTGAGACCCGCACGGACCTGCCGGTCTCAGGCGCCGGCGACGCCGACGGTGTCGAAGAGGGAGGCCACCGAGCCGTCGTCGAAGACGGCCTTGATGGCCCGGGCCAGCAGCGGCGCGATCGGCAGGATGGTCAGCTGGTCGAAGCGCTTGCCGGCGGGGATCGGCAGAGTGTCGGTGACGATGACCTCGCGGGCCCCGCAGGTGGAGAGCCGGTCCACGGCCGGCCCGGAGAGCACCCCGTGGGTCGCGGCGACGATGACGTCCTTGGCGCCGGAGTCCAGGAGCACCTGGACGGCCTTGGCGATGGTGCCGCCGGTGTCGATCATGTCATCGACCAGGACGCAGGAGCGCCCCTCGACGTCGCCGACGACGCGGTTGGCCACCGACTCGTTGGGGCGGGTGACGTCGCGGGTCTTGTGGACGAAGGCCAGCGGGGTGCCGCCCAGCTGGTTGGCCCAGCGCTCGGCCACCCGGATACGGCCGGCGTCGGGGGAGACGACGGCGGCGTTGGCGGGGTCGACGCGGGTGCGCACGTAGTCCACGAGCACCGGCTGGGCCCACAGGTGGTCCCAGGGGCCGTCGAAGAAGCCCTGCTCCTGAGAGGTGTGCAGGTCCACGCTCATGAGGCGGTCGGCGCCGGCGGTCTTGTAGAGGTCCGCCACGAGGCGGGCGCTGATGGGCTCACGCCCCAGGTGCTTCTTGTCCTGACGGGCGTAGGGGAAGAAGGGGGCCACCACGGTGATGCGCTTGGCGGAGGCGCGCTTGAGGGCGTCAACCATGATGAGCTGCTCCATGAGCCAGTCGTTGACGCGGTCGCCGTGGGACTGGACGACGAACACGTCGCAGCCGCGCACCGACTCGTTGAAACGGACGTAGGTCTCCCCGTTGGCGAAGTCGTAGGCCGTGGAGGACAGCACCTCGGTGCCGAGCTCACTGGCCACGTCCCGGGCGAGCTCGGGATGGGCGCGCCCGGAGACGACGACCAGCCGTTTCTCACCCTTGGTAATGATGCCCGTCATGACGTGGTTCCCTTCTCACGGCCGGTGCGGCCCTCGATGTAACTGTTGGAGACGGAGGTGAAGGTCAGTGATCGCTTCGGCCGGCAGGGCCGTGAGGGCCCGACCGGCCGGGGCCGAAGCTGCGGAGCGCTCATGCCTCAGGCCTGGGCGGCGTCGGCGTCGAGCTGGCTGAAAGGGGCCACGACGCAGCCGGCCGGGATGACGGCGTCGGTGAGGATCGCGTAGGCGCCCACGCGGGCGCCCTGGCCGACCCGGGTGGTTCCGCGCACGAGGACGCCCTGCTCGAGGGTGACGTCCTGGGCGAGCTCGGCGGTGACGTCCACCCAGGTGGAGGCCGGGTCGACGACGCCGACGCCCTGGGCCATCCAGTCGGCCAGGACGCGGCGGTTGAGCTCGGCGCCGAGCTCGGCGAGCTGGGCGCGGTCATTGCAGCCCTCGACGAGCCAGTGGTCGGCGACGACCAGCGCACTGGTGGACCGCCCGGCCCGGTGAGCATGGGCGACGACGTCGGTGAGGTAGACCTCACCCTGGTCGTTGTCCGTGCCCAGGGTCGCCAGGGCAGTGCGCAGGTGGGCGGCGTCGAAGACGTAGACGCCGGCGTTGATCTCGCGGATGGCGCGCTGGGCCTCGCTGGCGTCGCGCTGCTCGACGACGGCCGAGACGGTGCCGTCGGCCTCGCGCACGACGCGCCCGTAGCCGGTGGGGTCCGCGAGCTCGGTGGTCAGCAGGGTGACGGCATCCCCGCGCTCGTTGTGCTGGGCCAGCAGCTCCTTCAGGGTGGCGGTGTCCAGCAGCGGGACGTCCCCGCTGGTGACGACGACGGGCCCGTCCAGGTCCTCGGGCAGGGCGGCCAGTCCGCAGGCGACGGCCCGCCCGGTGCCGGAGACCTCGTCCTGGTCGGCCGGGACGGCGTCGGGGGCGACCTCGGCGAGGTGGGCGATGACGGCGTCGCGCTCGTGACGCACGACGACGACGAGGTGCTGGGGCTCGAGCCCCCTGGCTGCGGTGACGGCGTGGTCCACCAGGCTGCGACCGCCGATCCGGTGCAGGACCTTGGGGGTGACCGATCGCATACGAGTTCCCTTGCCTGCGGCCATGACGATGACGGCGGCGGGTGCGGTTGGCGTCACGTGTCCTCTTCTCACAGGTTCGCGCCCGGGCTCCCGACGTCTCCGGCCATGACCGGGCGGAGGCCGGGGACGGACTCCAACGGTTTCTGAAATCAGGTACGGATGGACGGTTGGCGCGTATCCCGCCGGCGACCGGGTGACCGCAGTCGGGCGTGAGAGCGAGGGAACCCCAACGCCGCTCATGCTACGCCGCTCCGCCCCCAGGATTCGAACCCGGGCCTCAAGGCTCCAAAGGCCTGCGTGCTGCCGCTACACCAGGGCGGAAGGACACATCCCGGCCCGGGCCCGACGGCGAGGGGCGAGACGCCGGGACAGTCTCTCACGTCCCGGTCGCACTCGGCACCTTCGCGGCAACTCAGCGCGCCCCGGTCGCGCCCGGCACCGGGCCTCGCACCTGCACGGGGCGCATGCCACACTCCTCGGACTTCGCGGTCGGCCGGGAGGACAGGGCAGGATGGGGGCATGTCCAGTTCCCCCTCCGCTCCCCCTCCCTCTTCCGGCAAGCCGGCAGCGGTGCGCCTCATCGAGCTCGACGGGCTGCGTGGGCTGGCGGCCGTCGTCGTGCTCATCCACCACGCCCTGGAGACCGTGCCCGCACTGGCGGAGGTCGGGGCGCGGCCCGGCACCGTGCCCACCGGCACCTTCAACCGGATCCTCACCCAGAGCCCCCTCCACCTGCTGTGGGCGGGCCACGAGGCCGTCCTCATCTTCTTCGTCCTGTCCGGCGTGGCCCTGACCTACCCGGTGGCCCGCCGCCACGCCCAGGGGCGGCGCTTCGACTGGGTCGACTACGCCCCGCGGCGCTTCGTGCGCCTGTGGCTGCCGGCGGCGGCCTCCACGACCTTCGCGGTCATCGCGATGCTGCTCGTGCCGCGCTCGGAGGATCCGGCGCTGGGGCGTTGGATGACCGACACTCACCCCCCGGGGCTCGGGGCGCGCCAGATGCTCATGGAGTACCTGCTCATCCCCAAGCACGCCTACCGCAACACGGTCTTGTGGTCGTTGCACGCCGAGGCGATCTTCTCCTTCGTGCTGCCCCTGATGATCCTCGGCGTGGCCCTGTGCGCCCGCTGGCGGGTCTCCTGGCTGCCGGTCGCGGCTGCCCTGGCGGTGCCGGTCATCACCGCCAGCCCCGGCTCGGGCAGCTACCTGCCGGTCTTCACCGTCGGCGCGGTCATGGGCTGGGCCTGGGGGCACAGCCCCGCCCCGGTCCCCGAGAGCCCCCGGCCCTGGGCGACGACGCAGGCCCTGGTGTGCCTGCTGCTCATCACCCTGGCCTGGTGGCCGGGGATGGAGAGCCACACGGCCCAGCGCCTGGCCAACGCGGTCACCCTGGCGGCGGCGGCCTACCTGGTCCACCTCGTGGTGCGCGCCGGGGCGCTGCGCGCCCTGCTGCACTCACGCACCGTGCAGTACCTGGGGCTCATGTCCTTCTCCCTGTACCTGGTGCACGAACCGGTCGTGGTCTCACTGCGGCTGCTGACGCACTCGATGTCGCCGTGGTGGGTGCTCGTCCTGGCACCGCTGGCCTCAGCGCCACTGACCTGGCTGTTCCAGCGCTACATCGAGGCCCCCAGCCACCGACTGGCCCGCCGCACCGGGGCGCTGGCCTCGACGCGCTTCACCCAGTGGTCCCAGCGCCGTCACCCCGACCAACCGGCCGACCGCAGCAGCGAGGTCTAGACCATGGCGGCCAAGCGCACCCGCATGAGTGCCAGCGAGCGGCGCGAGCAGCTCATCGCCGTGGCCCGCGGGCTGTTCGCCGAGCGCGGCTTCGACGCCACGAGCGTGGAGGAGGTGGCGGCCCGCGCCCAGGTGTCCAAGCCGGTGGTCTACGAGCACTTCGGCGGCAAGGAGGGCCTGTACGCCGTCGTCGTCGACCGGGAGATCACCACGATCTCGGCCGCGATCTCCTCGGCGATCGCAGACCCGGCCGCGGACGCCGCAGCGGCGCCGGAGGCCGACCGGCACGCACCAGGAGGATCCGACGCCTCCGGCTCTGCCTCACGGATCGCCGAGCGGGCCGCCCTGGCCCTGCTGACCTACATCGAGGACTCCCCCGACGGTTTCCGCATCCTCTCGGCGGGCTCGGATCGCGCGGCCGGCACCTACTCCACGCTGCTGGCCGACGTCGCCATCGAGGTCTCCGGGATCCTCGCCTCGCAGTTCGCCGCCCACGACCTCGACCCGCGCACGGCCCCGCTGTACGCCCAGATGCTGGTGGGTATCGTGGCCATGCCGGCTCAGTGGTGGTTGGAGAACCGCTCGATGAGCAAGGAGGAGGTGGCCGCCCACATGGTCAACCTCGCCTGGAACGGCCTGCGCGGCATGAAGGCCAGACCCACCCTTCACTCCGGCCCCGCAGGCGACTCAAGCGGCTCCGAGAGCGCCTCGGAGCCGAGGACCGACTCGCGCACCGAGGGCTCCAACGAGCCCTGAGCGCCGCCCCGAAGTCACTCACACCCGCGTCGTCGTCGGTCTTGCTCCGCCTGGCGCAGGTCCGTCGCATTGATCACTACCCGACCGGTCGATCGCCCTGCGAGTGCCTGCAATCCTCGGGCCTCAACGACCCAACGAGTTCTGAGAAGTGCCCGGGAAGGAGGTGAGTCACTTCCCGCGCCCGGCTCTCGTTCCATACCGCGCGCTATTCTGTTGCTCCCGCAATCACCGAAACGGAACCCATGGACCCGGAAACCCTCATCATCGCGCTGCGCAAGAACGCAGTCCTGGTGGTCATGCACGTTGTGCTGGGCACCATCATCGGCACTGTCTTCGGCCTGTTGACGCCGGCGCAGTACACCTCCACTGCCAACGCGAACCTGTACGTGGAGAACGGTGAGGCCAACCTCCCCAGCACCTTCAACTACCTGACCTCCGTCATGCCGACGCTGGTGGAGATCGGGACCTCGGAGAGCACCTTCGCGGAGGTCTCCAAGAACACGGGGATCAGCCAGGACGAGCTGCGCAGGTCCGTGTCGGTAACCAGCAAGACCGGCACCACGCTGGTGGAGATCCGGTGCACCAGCACGGATCCCGAGCGCGCCCACAAGATTGCCGAGGCCGAGCTGACCGCCCTGGACTCGGTGGCCCGCGACCTGTCCAGCTCCGGGCAGGCGGGGAACACCACCGCGACCCTCAAGGTAGTGGACTCCCCCACGACCCCCTCCTCCCCCTCGAGCCTGTCGGCCGTGTCCACCGCGCTGATCGGGACCGCCATCGGGCTCGCCGCCGGCGCCATCATGGCGATCCTGCTGTACTTCCTGAGTCAGAAGAACCCGCAGGACAAGGTCGAGGACCCGCTGCTCATCATCGGGCGTCGTCGCTCTCGGGAAGACGCCTGACCGGCCGTGGCCCAGACATGGTCGCAGGCCCTCTCCCACCGGGGCTCGCGGACGCCGTCGGACACGGATCCCGGGGCGGGCCGGAAACCGGGGGCGACATGGCGCCGGCTGGAGATGGCGATCGCCGTCGTCCTGTTGGTCTGCGTGGGTGTGCGCCGCGAGCTGGCGGCCGCCCTGAGCGTCGGGGACTGTGTCGCACTCGCCTCGGTCCCCATCACCTGGACGGCCGTACGCAAGGCGCACCGGTTCTCGCTGCTGCTCGTGATGTCCATCCTGGCGGCTGGCACGGCCTACATCATGTCCCTGCTGGCCGAGAGCAGCTTCGCCGTCGAGGCGTGGGCCCGCCGCGTCACCACCTTGAGCCTGCTGGCCGTGCCCTGCGCGGTGGCCGTCTTCGTGTGGGGGGCGCGCCGGCTGGGAACCAGGCACGCGGCCCTGGCGGTCGGCTTCGGCATGTTCCTGGACTCACTGCCCCTGTTGCAGACCAGCACCAACCCGTGGAAGTTCGGGGTCGGTGCGGCGGTGACGATCATGGTCCTCAGCCTCGTGGCCGACCGGCGCCGGCTCGTGCAGATCGCCGCCCTGCTGGTGCTCAGCGCCGTCTTCCTCGTCTCCGACTCGCGCTCCACCCTGGCTTTCCTGGCCATCATCCTGGGCACGGTCATCTGGCAGGCCCTCGCGTCCTGGGCCCGGTGGCACGTGCCCACTCCTCGGCGCCTGGCAGTCTCCCAGATCCTCGTTCTGGCGGTCGTGGGGATCGTGGCGATGGTCGGGGTCGTCATGGCCTCGGAGTCCGGGACCCTGGGCGAGGACGCCCAGAACCGGACCATCGCCCAGTCCTCGAGCTCGGCGGGGCTGCTCCTGTCCGCCCGCCCCGAGCTGGGGGCCTCCTGGGCCCTGTTCCAGAACCGACCCTGGGGGTACGGCGCCGGTGTCAAGCCCCGTTTCGAGGACCTGTGGGTGGCCAAGCGCGGCATGGCGGCCCTGGGCTATGACCCGGAGAACGGGTATGTGGAGAACTTCATGTTCGGCGGCCGCATCGAGCTGCACTCGGGGGTCATGGACATGTGGGCGGCGGCCTCGATCCCGGGCGGCCTGCTGCTGCTGCTCATCGCCGGGATGGCGCTGGCGGCGATGATGCGTGACCTGGGGCGACTCAAGGCCACCCCCTGGCTGTTCTTCGCGGCCCTGACCGTGGTGCAGAACGTGTTCGTGGGGCCCTGGACGGTGCTGCCCGCCTACCTGCCGATCGTGCTGGGGGCCGCCGTCCTGCAACCTCCCCTGCGCGAGGCCGCCCAGCTGGGCATCGACGACGAGCCGGGTGGTGAGCCCGTCGGTGCCGCTCCGGCGGCCCTCACGGCTGAGTCCGTACCCGAAGACCCAACCACCACAGATCAAACCGACCTTTAGTCGAACTCCACGAAGTCGGGATCGTAGAACACCTTGGGGCTGATTCACAGAGTCAGCCGATGCCAGCATCTTCGCAAGTCACAGTACCTTCAACGGAAACCGTGAATAAGCCTCCAGGTACAGCCCCCTCAGAACCGCAGCCGATCCCTCCGGCTCCACGCGCCCCCCGCAAGGGCGGTGGTGCCGCCTGCGCCCGCCGCCGAGCCGGGCATTTTTCGCGTAGCCCCACGGAATTTCTGTTGGGGCACGCGAAAAATGCCCGGCTCGGCACAAAGGTGGAAGGAGAGAAGAGACTGGGGTGCTCGACAGCCGCTCAGTGGTCGTACTCGCGGTGGACGCCGCCTCCGACGCTGGCCGCCAGGATGCCGCGGCCGCGGGCCAGCAGCCGGGCCCCCTTGGCTGCGTGCCGGGGGCTGCCGATGAGGGTTCCGCCGGCGGTTCGCAGGCCGCCGACGACGATGCGCGCCAGGCCACCGGCGGCGGCCCGGGCCCGGATGGCCGGCTGAGCCCCACCACCGGCCAGCGCCAGCTCCACGCGCACCGAGGTGGCGGCATGGGAGCGCTGCCGTCTGAGGATCCAGGGGCGGGTGAGGCGCGAGGCCGGCACGTGGTCGCGCACGCGCGCCTCATCGCACCAGCGGATGACCCCACCGGCGGCGCTCAGTCGACGGGTGAAGAGCGTGTCCTCTCCCCCAGTGGCGCCGAAGGCCTCGTCGAAGCGCAGCCCGGCCCGGCGCACAAAACCCAGGTCCAGCAGCAGGCAGTTGGAGGCCGCCACCGGGCGGACCGTGCCGGTGGGCCAGGTCCTGCGCACGAAGAACTCGCCCTGGCGCACCCACGCCTCCGGCTCGACGTCGTAGACGGGGACGACGGGCCCGGCCACCGCCTGGCAGCCGGTGGAGGCCCACAGCCCCACGAGGGCGGCGAGCCAGCCGGGCTCGGGCTCCTCGTCGTCGTCGATGAAGACGAGCAGGTCGCGCCCGCCGGTCTCATCCAGGGCGCGGTTGCGCACCGCCGCCACGCCGGGCCTCTCCTCGACGACGTAGCGCAGGCCCACGGCCCCGGGCCCCTCCGGCGCCTCCGCTGAGGAACGCACCGGCATCCCGGCGTCGGCCGCTGCGGCGAGGGCGGCCTCGCGCCCGGTGCGCTGGGCGTCGTTGTCGATGACGAGGACCTCGACGTCGCTCACGCCCCTCCCGGTGCCCCCATCCGCATCCGCCGCACCCACCGCATCGCCCTCGGGTTCGCGGGCCTCGGGGCTCAGGCCGCCGACCAGTTCCCGGGCCTGCTCCAGGACCCCGCTGACGGCCCGCTTGAGATCCTGCGGGCGGCGGAAGGTGGGGATGGCGATCGTCAGCCGGTTCATGCGTTCCTCCTGCCGGGGCGTGCCGTGCTTCGCCTGCGGCGGGGGCGGCCGTACTCGCGCACGTGGACGCCCAGAGCGCCCACGACCATGCCCAGTCCGCCGCGTGAGGAGACCTCGTAGCGGGCCTGGGCGGGCACGTCGCCGCGGATGCGGGCCAGGCCGGCGCGCGCCCCGTCGACACCGGCCTTGGCCAGTCCCTTGGCGCCGTAGCCCAGGCGCAGCCTGAGGCGCGCGAGCCGGCCGGAGGCACCACCGTCGGCAGGACCGACCGTGTCGATGCGTACCCGGGCCCAGGACGAGCCCGAACGCAGGGAGCGCTCCAGCACCCAGGTGCGCCGGGCGCGGGCCGCGGGCACGCGCTTGGTGACCACCGCCCCGGCCGCGAAGCGGATGATGCCGCCGGCGCGGGTGAGCTGGCGGGTGAACAGGGAATCCTCCCCGCCGGTGAGCCCGTAGCGCGGGTCGAAGCGCAGCCCCAGGCCCTCGACGACGGCCAGGTCCAGGAGCAGGTTGCCGGTGTCGGCGCTGCGGACCTGGGCGCCGTCGGCGGCCTCCCAGGAGTCAAAGGCGCCCGAGGCGACCACCCACGCCGAGGGGTTAACCTCGAAGGTCGGCGGCGTGGGGCCGGTGACGGCGGCGCAGCCCTGGGCGCGCCAGGTGCTCACGAGGGCCTTGAGCCAGCCCGGTGAGGGGATCTCGTCGTCGTCAATGAAGATGAGGGCGTCGGAGCCGTGGGCCTGGCTCAGGGCCCGGTTGCGGCCGGCCACAATGCCCGGCTCGGGCTCATGGACGTAGACCAGCCGCGACGTCGCCGCCGCGTCTGAGTCAGCCGACCCGGACGGCTCGGCCTGCCCGGGCGACCCGGACAACTCTGCCGCCTCCGGCGGCTCGCCCACCAACGCCGCCCGAGCGGCCTCGACGACGGCCCGAGCCCCGGCCTGCGGGTCGTTGTCCACAATGAGCACGCTCGCCGTCGTCTGCGCGTCACAGACGTCGTCGGCCTGCGCCAGCAGCTCGGGGATCACCTGCGCGAGGTAGTCGTTACGACGATAGGTGAGCATCGCGATGGTCAGGTGCACGTCCAGCCCCGTCCTTCCTCCCGCCTGCCGGCGGATCGCGGCGTGATATCAGGGTCTAACGGTACTATCACGAAGCGGGTGCGCCCCACGGCGGGAGCACCCGAGCCACGACGTCGCCCCCGCACCCGGAAGGCTCCTGCTCCGATGACCGCCACCCCCGACCCCGCCCAGGGCGCCGAGACCCCCGAGGCCGCCGATCCGACCGGACCCGCCACCGGCGCCCCCGCCAAGGCCGTCGAGATCACTGAGGCCTCCGAGGCTCTCTCCGGCGGCGACCTGCTCTCGCGCACGGCGGTCATCGTCGTCAGCTACGACTCGGCGGCGCTGCTGGAGCGCACGCTGGCGCGCGTGGCCGAGGACTCCCCCGAGGCCCGCATCATCGTCGTCGACAACTACTCCACGCCCGCCGCCCGCGAGGAGCTGGTGGCGCTGGCCTCCTCGCGGGGCTGGGAGGCGGTCCTGCCGGAGACGAACACCGGCTTCGGCGGCGGCATGAACCTGGGGGTGGCCCGGGCCCGCGAGCTCGGCGCCGACCTGCTGGTCCTGCTCAACCCCGACGCCGTCATCGCCCGGGGCGACCTCATCCGCCTGGTGGCCAGGGCGCACGCGGACCGGCTCGCCCTGGTGGCGCCGGTGCTCAAGGACTCCAGTGGCCGCGTCGTCTCCGACGGGATCGTCGTGTGCCTGGCCGACGGCTCGATGCGCTCGCGCCGCTCACCGCGCCCGATTCCTCCCGGCGGCACCCAGCCGTGGCTCTCGGGGGCCTGCCTGGCGCTGTCGGCGGACCTGTTCGAGGCCGCCGGCGGCCTGGACGCGCGCTACTTCCTGTACTGGGAGGACGTGGACTTCTCGGCCCGGGTGCTGGCGGCCGGGGGCAGCCTGGCCCTGGTGCGCGACGCCGTCGCCGTCCACGATGAGGGCGGCACCCACTCCGAGGACGACCAGTCCGACCGCGCCAAGTCGGACATCTACTACTACTACAACGTGCGCAACCGGCTGCTGTACGCGGGGCTGCACCTGGATCGGGCCACGCAGCGCCGCTGGGTGGCCACGGCGGGCCGGGCCGCCCGGGAGATCGTCCTGCGCGGCGGCCGGCGCCAGCTCCTGAGCACTCGCCGCCCGCTCGTCACGGCGGCGCAGGCAACCCGGGACGGGATGAGGCTCCTGCGTGCAGCCCGCCGCGGCGAGCTGCCTGACGTCGACGTCCCCCTTATCCGCGATTGACTCAGCCGGAGCCGGGGCGTCCCGCTGTCGGCGCGGTGTCGACGGCGGGACGCCTCGGGTTGTCCGCCCGCCTCACAGGTAGCGGGCGCGCAGCTCCTCAGGGCTCGTCGGGGACAGGTCGGCGAGCGTCACGTCGAACACGGTGCGCGCGCCGGTCTCGCCGCGGGCGGCCAGCCTGGCCACCGCTCGCGCCGTGGCGACCAGGACCGAGCCGGTGAACTCCGGGTTGGAGTCAAGCTGGAGCTCGAAGCTCACGGTCTCGGCCACACCCTCGGAGGTGTGCCCGCGGCGGATGACGGAGCCGCCGTGCGGGATCCCGGCGTGCTCGGCGGCCAGCTCCTCGGCGGTGATGAAGGTGACGGTGGTGTCGTAGTCGGCGAAGTAGTTGGGCATCTCCACGATCTCCCGCTCGATGCGGGCCAGGTCGGCGCCCTCCTCGGCCACCACGTAGCAGTCGCGCGTGTGCATGGAGCGGGTGGTCAGCTCGACGTCGTCACCGGCCTTGACCGCGGCGACGGTGGCCTCCACCGGGAGGGTGTACTGCTTGGCGTCCACGACGCCGTCGATGCGGCGCAGGGCGTCGGAGTGCCCCTGGGAGACGCCGGGTCCCCAGAACGTGGTGGTGGCGCCGTCGGGCAGGACGGCCTCACCCAGGACCCGCAGCATGGAGAACAGGCCCGGGTCCCAGCCGGCGGAGATGAGGGCGACGTGGCCGGAGGCCTTGGCGGCGGTGTCGACGGCGGCGAAGTGCTCAGGAATACGAGCGTGGGTGTCGAAGGAGTCGACCGTGTTGAACACGGCGGCGGCGGCCGGGGTCTGCTCGATCAGGTCGGTGGCCGAGCCCCCGCAGTTCAGGCAGACATCGACCTTGTCGGCCCAGGCGGCCATGTCGTCGACGTGGGCGACGGGCGCCCCCTGGGTGGTGACGCTGGCCGGGTCGCGTCGGGTGAAGACGACGGCGACCTCCATGTCCGCGTTCTTGGTGATGGCCTGCTCGACGCCGCGGCCGAGGTTGCCGTATCCGTTGATCGCTACCCTGATCATGGTTCCTCCTAGTGGGTTCTCACTACAGGACGATCCTAGGGACGCACCATGTTGCCTGCGTGTGACATGTCGGGGAGTGACCGTCTGGGCGACGGGGCTACACGTGCCTGCCGGGGTCAGGCGGTAGGTGCTCACGACTGTGTTATCTCATGACTTCTGAGAGTTTCGGATGTCATGACGTTGGTGACGCGTGATGGGACCCAGGTGGCCGGGGCTGGGTGCGG
>NZ_KV811009.1:41226-50986 GCF_001812965.1 Actinomyces sp. HMSC075C01 | reverse complement strand
TGGGACCCAGGTGGCCGGGGCTGGGTGCGGCAGATGACACAGGGTCGGAGGCAGCTGTGGCGGTGGCTCCACACCGCGACGGCGCCGGGCTGTGCCATCAAGAACCCCGCGGACTCACTCCCGCGCGGCCCGGTGTCCACAGCGCTGACATGAACGATCCAGCCGCCAAAACGCCCCGTGGGGATCGTTGGAATACTGCGGTTTGTCCTCGGCGCGCGGCGCCGATGCAGGGTTGATGTCAGCGCTGTGGACACCAGCGACCTGCCAGGACCCGTCAGGCCTCTTCCCTCCGCGCATCGCCGCCTTCAGGACCACCAGCACGCCCCGGGTTCCCCTCCGAGCGAGTACCTCAGAAGTCATGACACTCACATGTCTCACAAGTGAGGAGACAGCACAGTGGGTAGGTGCTCACGACGTCCTTGCCGCCCTGGCGGCTATGAAGGCGTCGAAGTCGAAGGGCTCCGCCTGTCCACTCACCTCACCGGATGCGAGTGCCTCGCGCAGCGCCGACATCTCTGTCTCCCGAAACTCCAGAAGGCGCAGGCCTGCGCGGACGACCTCACTCGCGGACCGGTACCGCCTGGACCCGACCTGGCTCGCGATGAATCCGGCGACGTGGTCATCGAGGCTGACGGAGGTGTTCACTGACATGCCCAGAACCTACCAATTTTCGGTATCAAACGAACGGTATCGATCCTGACCAACAGCCGCTCGCGGCACGCGAGCGCAACGGGGCGGGCCGGGAAGAAACGTGTCTTCCCGGCCCGCCCCGCAGGCGCGCTGCGCTCGACGGCGTCAGTGCTGCTTGATGGTGACCTTGTCGACCGCCAGGGTGACGGTCTGCGGTCCGGCCGAGCTGGACATGTAGGTGGTCAGCCCCACGGTTCCGGCCTCGTTGAGGGTCTTGTCGTTGTCGACGGCCTCGATCCCCCACTCGGCGGGCTCGGTGTCTCCTGTCCAGAGCTTGGTCTGGATGGTGGTCGACTCCGCGCCGTCAACCACCATGCGCAGGTGGAGCGGCTGACCGGCCGTGTAGGGCTGCTTCATCACGTAGGAGCCCAGGGAGGTCTCCTTGCCCTTGACCACGCGCGAGACCGTGACCACCGGGTTGCCGGCGCTGCCAATGCGAACCGTGGCCTGGTACTGACCGGCCTTGGTCGTGCGGGCTGCGTAGGAGATGAAGGCACCGTTACCGGTGGGCACCGTGTCCAGGGAGAAGTCCACGACGGCGTCGGTGGAGGTCGACTTGATCGGGTCGGAGATGATGGAGGCCGAGGAGCGCGGACCGGCCATGGCGATCCGGCCGCTGGTGCCGTCGACGGAGAAGGCCGCGGCGTTCCAGGTGGTCTTCCACTCACCGCCGGCCTGGGCCTTGCCCCAGCCGCCGTTGACGCTGCGCTCGAAGGAGTCGTCCAGCAGGGCCTTGCCCTCGGGCTGCTTGCCCTTGTCCTTGCCGGCGTTGTCCTTACCGTTGTCCTTACCCTTGCCATCGCCCTTGTCCGGCTCGACCTGCTTGCCGGTGGCCGCGGTGTAGTGCTCGGCGATCTGCCGCGGCGACAGCGGTGTGCTGTAGACGGCGGCCTCGTCGATGTCGGCCTGGATGTTGGTGTTGGAGGGCTGGCCGTTGACACCGCTGAGGGCGTCTCCACCGATGCGCCAGTAACCGGAGTAGCTCTGCCCCGCTGTCATGGCAGCGTCGAAGGCGGCGAGGTTGCCGTCCACGTAGAGCATGGCGCCGGCGGTCGGGCTCATGGAGGCCACGATGTGATGCCACTGCCCGTCGTTGTAGCTCTTAGGAGTGGTGATGGTGGTCAGCTTGCCCGGGTAGAGCATGAAGCTGAGCGTGCCGTCATTGCGCATGTACACCATGCGGTCACGGTTCCACGACTGGTTGGCCGCGGAGGAGCCGTAGCCCATGATCTCCCCGCCCGAGGTCGAGGTCGTGCGGACCCACGCCTCCATGGAGAAGGCGGTGGGCGCCTGGGAGGCGACGCGTGTCGCGGCGTGCGACTTGTTCGTGGCGTCCGAGGTCAGGCCGAGCGAGGCCCCCGATCCCAGGACGGACTTGGCTCCGCGTGTGTAGGCCTTGCCGCGGATCGTCAGGTTGCGCTGGGCCACGAAGTCCTCGGCCTTGTCGCCGCTGGTCTCGTCGAAGGACCAGTAGTGGGCGGCGCCGTCGGCCAGGACGCGGGCGCCGTACTTGCTCAGGCCCTGGCCCTCAGCGGCTTTGACCGTCACCCAGTCCGAGACCGTGGAGGCCCCCCACTGGTCGGTCACCTGGACCCGGTAGCGGTGCGTGCTTCCGGGCTCGACGACGTCGGTGGCACTGAGGTCGGGACGCTCCCAGAAGCCGGCGGTCGCCGTCTGGCTGGTGACCGGCTGGCCGTCCATGGAGTCGCGGTAGACGTTGTAGGTCAGGGTCTTGTCGTCCCGGTCCCAGTTGGCCTTGAAGGACAGGGAGACGACGCCTGCGCGCGGCGAGGTGCCGGAGACCTTGAAGGCACCACCCTTGTCCATGGGCCCCTGCTTGTTCGGGGCGATGTCACGGCGGGCGAAGCGCACCAGTCCTTGCTGGGCTGTGCCGTTGACGGCCAGGAACTCACCACCGTAGACGACGTACTTGTCGTTGCCCTCGACGGTCCAGGTCGCCTGGATGGCACCGGAGATCTTGCCCGGCGTGAAGTCGGGGTAGAAGTTGAGGTTCGTGGTGGCGTTCTGGCCGGCGTAGTTCTTGTAGCCCCAGGCGTGGTTCTCCTCCACCGTTCCAGTGGCGGCGTTCGTGTAGGCCACTGCGTTGTGGTAGTGGTACGAGACGTCCGGGAAGCCACCGATGTTGGAGCAGTCGTGGGAGTGGCTGGCGGCGTAGATGACGTCACCGGCGGGGAGGACGTCGTAGGAGTCGCCGTGGCAGTCGGCCATGTAGTCGATGTCCCCGGTGACCCAGTTCAGACGCATGACGCCTTCGAAGGTGCCGAGCCGGGAGTAGCTCGCCGCGTACAGGCCCTGCTCATCAGCCTTGACGCTCATGACAGAGGCCTCAGCGCCGGCGCCGTAGACCACGCTGGAGGCGTTGTTCTTGCGCAGGGTGCCGTCCTTCTCGAAGATGGCGATCCCGTGACCGGGCTTGTCACTGCCCCCGACGGACTCGAAGGCCCCACCGATGGCCACGGCCGAGCCGTCAACGGCCTCGACGATGCTGCGCACGTAGTAGTTGTCGATCTTCGGCGCGAAGCTCGTCAGCTGCTGGTTGCTCAGGTTGAGCGCGGCGACGCGCTGGCGGGCCGAGGAGTTGATCTGGGTGAAGGCTCCGCCGATGTACAGGGTCTGCCCGTTAGGCGAGACGCTCAGGGCCTTGACGCTGCCGTTGGCCGAGGCGCCCAGCGGAGCGCGCTGGCCATCGGATGCCCTGACCGCTCCGACACGCCAGGCGGTCTGGTTGTTCAGCGTCGTGAACTCCCCGCCCAGGTAGAGGGTCTGGCCGTCGGCGGAGGCGGCAATGGCGTTGATGGTGCCATTGGTGGTGGGCGCCCAGTCGAGGACCTCACCGGTGTTGATGTTGTAGGCCATCGCGTTGCCGCGTGGCGACTCATTCTGGCCGGCAGGCGATCCTGCCGGCCTGACCGCGGAGAACTTCCCGACGGCGTAGACGATGTCCCCGACCACGACCTGGTCCCAGACAATGCCATTGATCTGGGCGGTGGGCAGGGCATCGGCGGAGACGGTGTTGGGAGTACCGGCAGCGCCGGCGGGGGTGGGCGCAGGGTCCGCGGCGGCAGGGGAGGCCGGAGCGAGCGTGACGGCACCGATGGAAACGAGAGCCGCGGCCAGCAGGCCGCTCAGGAATCGGCGGGGGAGCTTCACAGGTATTCCATTCAGAACATACTCAGATCACGGACACGCAACCTTACGAATGGCTGGTATTCCGCGCCCGACACGGGTCGACGGGCGGGCTCATCGTACACCGTCAACAACCTGCCCGCCCCCGTTTTGGTGCACACCACAGAGCAGGACAATTCCGCCACACACCGACCCTTCGTTCAAATCCCGCCATACTCCCGTCGTTTCAAGGATTCCGCAGCACCCATAAGTCTCCACGATTGGAACCATCTTCCGTATAGACACAACTCAGGCTGTTTTCAGCGCCGATTCACCTCATGTCACGACGAAGCAACAGTCAAGGCCTCCAACGGGGCCCCAAGCGGATCGTCCAGCACGCCAAGGCGCCGTCCGACGCTCACTTTCATGAGCAACGGACGGCGCCTTGATACAGACACACAGAAGGGTGGTCAGCACCCCCGGAGGACTCGTCCTGGGTCAGCCTGCGGACCCCCGGAAGGTGGCGGCTCCGTGGTCCGCACCCAGATCGACAACGACCTTGATATTTCCTCGCCCCTCCGCCGGGATGACGAAGGCTCGATTCACGGTCACCGTCTCACCGGCTGCGAGCTTGGCCGGCACCGCATCCGAGGCCGAGACGATCTCGGAGGCGGGGGTACCAGCGCCCTCGCCGTAGTTGACGGTGGTGGACAGCACGCTGGCCAGCGGCAGCTCCTGGCTGGACCTGTTCGTCACCGTCACTGGGATCAGGACACCAGCACCTCCCACCTCGCCGGGACCGCTGGCGAAGTCCTTCGCCTGCATCTGCCCCAGGGAGATCACCAGATCCCCATCAACACGGACGGACTTGTCCAGGCCCACCTCGGGGTACTCATCCTTCGACAGATCCCCGGTCTCAACGGCCTTGGGGTCGATCGAGGAGGCATCCGGGGTGGAGACGTCACCCGAGGGGGACGCCGGCGCCGTCGTCGGTTTCGCGGTCTGGACCGTCGGTGTGGCGACGTTCGAGGGGGCGGCCTGAGCAGAGGCCGAGCCACTGGCAGAGGCCGGGGCGGAGGGACTGGCAGTGCTCTGGGACTTTCCGCCTCCACAGGCGGCCAGTCCCAGACCCAGCACCAGGACGGCGGGGAGGATCAGCATTCGAGTTCGTGACACGTGCCGAAGCGTATGGCCTCCGCGACGCCCTGCACCGTCCTCAGCGATCACTGAGTTCGGGAGCACACCGCCACCGGACATAGAACCGGTGGATTCAGGGGATATGCCGCGAAGGTCCGCAGACCCGACAGCTCTCATGGCCGTCATCATCACTCATCATCCTGATCGTCCCAGTTGTCCCAGCCGCCCTGGTTGTCCCAGCCGCCCTGGTTGTCCCAGCCATCCTGGTCGTCCCAGTCGTCATGCTTCTTCTTGTTCTTCTTGTCCTTGTTCTTCTTGTCCTTCTTGTCCTTGTTCTTCTTATCCTTGCCGTTGTTGTCGTTGCCGTTGTTGTCGTTGCCCCCTTGACCGTTGGCATCGCCTCCGCTCGCGGAGAAGCGCACGAGACCCTGCTGGTGGATACCGTTGACCGCGACGAACTCACCGCCGTAGACGATGTACTGGCCGTTGCCCTCAACGGTCCAGACGGCCTGGTTCAGTCCGCTGTAGCTACCATTGGCAAAACCGGGCAGGAAGCCGTTGTACTGAGTGGGCGCAGGCTGCCCCTCGAAGTCGGTGTAGCCCCAGACCTTGTTGCGCTGCACGGTTCCGGTGGCCGTGCTGGAGAAGCCGACAGCGTGGTGATACTTGCCGTTCTCCTCCCCGTCAGCGAAGCCGCCGATGTTGCTGCAGTCGTGGGTGTGGCTGGCGATGTAGATAACGTCATTGGTGGGCAGCACGTCATAGGTGTCGCCGTGGCAGTCGGCCATGAGGTCGATGTCCCCGGTGGTCCAGCTAGCCCGGAGCATCCCCTCAAAGGCGCCTTCCTGAGAGTAGGCAACGGCGTAGAGCCCCCGGGAGTCGGACTTCACACTCATGATCCCGGAGTCCCTCCCTGCGTTGCGGACAACGCCGGCGATATTGGTGTGACGCAGGGACCCGTCCTTCTCCAGAACAGCGAGACCGTACGCATCGGAGGACCCTCCCACCGAGGTGAAGGAACCGCCGATCGCCACAGCGGAGTTGTCAGCCGCCACCGTGATGGAGCGCACCATGTAGTTATCAACCTGGGGGGCGAAGCCGGTCACCCGATGCGTCTTCAGATCCACAGCACCGGCGCGCAGACGCGACGAGGAGTTGAGCTGGGTGAAGGAGCCCGCGAGGTACAGGGTCGAGCCGTCGGGGGAGAGCTCCAGGTCCATGACCGCCCCGTTGGCCGACGCCCCCAGCGGTTTACGCTTGCCAGTGGCGTCCACCGCCGCCACCCGATAGACCGTCTCATCGTTGACGGAGGTGAAGTTGCCACCGAGGTAGATGGTGGAGCCGTCAGCCGAGGCCGTGACCGAGCTGATCTTGCCGTTGACCTTGGGCGCCCAGTCAAGCAGCGCGCCGGTCGTGATGTCGTAGGCCATGGCGTTGTAGCGAGGGGACTCGTTCTCGCCATCGGCCGCGCCGAAGGGGCGGGCATTGTTGAACTCTCCGACGACGTAGACGATATTGCCCACGACCGCCTGGTCCCAGACGATGCCGTCGATCTGGGGGGTGGGCAGAACCTGCGGGGAGGCGAGAGTGACCTGCCCCTGGGCAGCAGCAGCCGGGGGCGTGACAACAGTTGGGGCGACGAGCGCACCAAGGGCAAGGGGGAGGGCGGTCAGAACCGCCCCCACACTGGAGACAACGCGGAAAGGATGCACGAGTGCTCCGTTCTTAAGACGTGAGGGAACGTGGGTAAGTGGCGCGGTATGACGGGAGGGCCCTGCCTCAGCAAGACCGGCGCCGGTCACGAGAGTATTACAGCGGTAACGCTTTGATAACGACTCCAGGGGCCTTTGTTCCAGCTCCTGTTGTGCAATCAATCACTTCTCATGCGAGAAGGCGCACCCTGCCCACTTTTCTCACAGATAGACTCTCATTAACTGCCGTGGGGTTCCACACCCGATTCTTGGCTGGAATACTCAGCCCCCACCCAGGTGGTGTGGACCAGTCGGACACGGTCCCCCCACCATAGTTCCGGCACGTCACCAGGGCGGCGCCCCGCCCCGTACTCCAAGGTGCCGGAGGTGTTGACGTGACCACTCGTTCGGTGTGTATCGGCGGCACCTGCCTCTAGACTGCTGACCGGGTGTACCAGGCGGGCGTGGCACCACGAGTCCGCAGGCGCTCCGCAGGAACCTGCGACCTCAAGGGCGTGAGCCCAGCCCCTCGTCTCATCACCATCATCATCACCGTCATCACCGTCTCCCCATCACCCTCGTCGATGATCCTCCGCCCTTGCCATGACCGGCAGTCGCATCGAGGGGGATCATTGGTTCCCATCCCTGAGCGGCTTAGCCGCCCTTCGAAAGGACTCCGTTGACTGCTGTGAACCCGGACAGGCTCCGTATCGCCATGATTGGGACGCGAGGCGTCCCTGCCCGCTACGGAGGTTTCGAGACCGCCATCGAGGAGGTCGGCCGGCGACTGGCCGACCGCGGTCATCAGGTCCTCGTCTACTGCCGCAACCCTGAGCCGGACACCCCGCTTCCCAACACCTACCTGGGGATGCGGCTGGTCGAGCTGCCCTCGGTGAAGAACCGCAGCCTGGAGACCCTGTCCCACACGGCCCTGTCAGTGGCCCATCTGCTGCGCCGCACCCACCCGGACGTGGCCTTCGTCTTCAACGCCGCGAACTCTCCCTTCCTGCCGGCCCTGCGCGCCGCACGCATTCCGGTCGCCACGCATGTCGACGGCCTGGAGTGGCGCCGCGGCAAGTGGGGCCCCACCGGCAAGCGCTACTACCGCGCCGCCGAGGCCCTGGCCGTGCGCTACTCCGACGCGCTTATCGCCGACGCCCAGGGCATCGCCGACTACTACACCGAGGAGTTCAACGCCCCCACCGACCTTCTCGCCTACGGGGCGCCCCGCGTCCGCGCCGACACCTCGCGCCTGGCCGACCTGGACCTGACGCCCAAGGGTTTCCACCTGGTGGTGGCCCGCTTCGAGGTGGAGAACCACGTCGACGTCATCGTGGAGGGCTACGTGCGCTCCGGGGCCGCTCTGCCGCTGGTCGTCGTCGGCTCGGCCCCCTACGCCGACGACTACACTGCCCGCATCGAGTCCCTGGCCGACGGCCGGGTCCGCCTGCTCGGCGGCCTGTGGGACCAGGATCTGCTCGACGCCCTCTACTCCGGCGCCCTGGTCTACTACCACGGCCACTCCGTGGGCGGAACGAACCCCTCTCTTCTGCGCGCCATCGGCGCCGGGGCCGCGGTGGACGCCTTCGACGTCTCCTTCAACCGCGAGGTCCTGGGCGAGACCGGCCGCTACTGGACCACGCCCGACGAGGTGGCAGCCCTGGTCGTCTCCGCCGAGTCCGATGTCGAGGCCCAGGCCACGCGTGGCGAGGAGTCTCGCAAGCGAGCGGCCCTCTACGACTGGGACGAGGTGGCCGCCGGCTACGAGGCCCTGGCCCGGCGCCTGGCGCTCGGGGGCCCTGTCCGTCGTCGCCCCTCCGGACGCCGCACCGGGAAGGTGAGCTGGTGAGCCGGGGCGGGGCGGGAAGCGCCCGCACCGGTGCCGCCCGGATTCTTGTGGCCCACCCCTCCCCCGACCTGTACGGCTCGGACTGGCAGCTGGTGGAGACCATTCACGGACTCATCGAGACCGGCCACGAGGTCCTCGTGGCCCTGCCCCAGGACGGCCCCCTGGTGGCGGTGCTGCGCGACGCCGGCGCCCGCGTGGCCGTCATGCCCTTCACGGTCCTGCGCAAGGCCCTGCTGAGCCCCACTGGCCTGGCGAGGCTGTCCGCCCAGGCCGCCCCGGAGGTCGCCCGCCTGCGGTCGGTCATTCGCGCCAGCCGCGCCGAGGTGGTCCTCACCAACACGGTAACGATCCCCTGGTGGCCGGTGGCCGCGAGCGCGGCCGGCGTCCCGGTGCTGGCCCATGTGCACGAGGCCGAGGACACCCAGCGTCGGATCATCCGCGCCGGGCTCAACGCCCCGCTGCTGGCGGCGTCCCGGATTGTGGCGAACTCCGGCGCGGCCCGCGACGCGCTGCTGGACGCCCAGCCGCGACTGGCCTCGCGCACGGAGGTGGTCCACAACGGGGTTGCCGGACCGGACCGGCCCCTGGAGCCCCTGCGCTCCAGGCAGCCCGAGGACTCCTTCAGGATCGCCATGGTGGGTCGGTTGTCTCCGCGCAAGGGCGTGGACGTGGCTCTCGACGCCGTCGGGCTGCTGCGCCGCTCGGGGGTGGATGCCTCCCTGAGCGTGTGCGGCTCGGTCTTCCCCGGCTACGAGTGGTACGAGGCCGAGCTGCGTGAGCGCGCCGATCAGGAGGACCTGGAGGGGCACGTCGAGCTGTTGGGGTACGTGCACCCCACCTGGCCGGTGCTGGAGGCCGCCGACGCCGTCGTCGTGCCCTCCCGGGCCGAGCCCTTCGGGAACACGGCGGTCGAGGCGATGCACGCGGCCCGGCCGCTGGTGGCCTCCCGGGTCCAGGGCCTGGCCGAGGTCGTCACCGACTCGGTGACCGGCCTGCTCGTGCCCGCCGACGACGCGCAGGCCCTGGCCGATGCCCTGGGTTCCCTGGCGGCCGACCCAGCCCTGGCGGCCCGGCTCGCCCAGCAAGGTGAGCGCGAGGCCGCCGAACGCTTCTCCGTGGCCGGGTACCGCGCCACGATGACCCGAATCGTCGACGAGCTCCTCAAGCGCTGAGGCCCCACCTCCGCGGTCTCCGCGGTTCTGCCGAGACCGACAAATTTCGCGTAGCCCTACGGTTTTTCTGTAGGGCTACGCGAAAAATGCCCGGC
>NZ_KV811009.1:0-41126 GCF_001812965.1 Actinomyces sp. HMSC075C01 | reverse complement strand
TTCTGTAGGGCTACGCGAAAAATGCCCGGCTCGGTGGGGCGTCAGCGCTGGGCGGGGCGCAGCGGGTCCTCGGCCAGCCCCAGGGAGAGGCTGAACTCGCCTTCGAGCGGCTGGTCGGGCCGCTCGAAGGGGACGACGCCGTCGCACAGGAAGACGGCCATCTCCACAAAGCTGGAGAAGGAGGCCCCGATGAGGTGCTGGGAGCTGGCCAGCAGGTAGAGGTCGACCAGGCCGGAGCGCACGCCCCTGACGGTGTTGTATCCGCCCTTGTCGGTCAGGAAGACGCAGCCGTCGAACTCCCCGGCCAACTGCTTCTGAGCCTCGGGGGTGTCGCAGGACAGGAAGAAGGGCACGTCGGGGTGGTCGGCGCGGATCTGGCGCATCCGGTTGGCGAACCACTCCACCGGTGAGGACTCGATGGTCTTGGCGTGGGAGACCGCATGGGTGCGCACCTGGATGCCGACGTAGGGGCGTCCCCGCAGGTGAGCGTCGTAGAGGGAGCGGACCTCGTCGGCGATCTCGTCAACGGGGGTGAGCTCGCGCAGCCGCTCGGTCCAGGGACGCGGCCCGGCGGGCCCGGTCCCCTCCCCGGCGCTCCCCCGCCAGGCGGGGTCCTCCCAGGTGACGGGCAGGCCGTGGGAGTGGATCTGCCACAGGTGGCGGCGACGCAGGTCGGCGGTGATTCGAACGCCCTTGGGCCGGCGGTATTGGGCCACGGGCAGGAGTGCTCGGGAGGTCAGGCGCGATACGGGGCTGCCCCCTTCGAAGTGCCACAGCTCATCCATCCTGGGGCCGAAGTACTCATCGGTGCTCCACACGTAGTAGAGGTCGCGATCCTCGACTCGGGCGAGCTCCTGGGCGGACAGCAGCGCGCGCACGCGGTTGCCCAGTCCGTCCTTGCGTCCCGTATAGACCAGTAGCGCCTTGCGGCCGGTTAGCAGAGCCATAAGATTCCTTAACAGACGTTTGAGGGAAAAGCGATTGGAGATCTCGCGAGGGGCTACTGGAGGTCGTTGCGCAGGTCTCGGTACCACTTGGGCAGGGCCAGGGCCACGTAGCCCGCGTAGCCCAGGAGCATGATGCCGTACACCCACAGGAAGACCGTGGGGGCGAAGCGGGTCATGAGCACGAAGCACATGAGCCCGTAGTCCGTGGGAGCCGACAGGACCGACTTGAGGACGCCGGGGCGGGACTCGTCCTTGGCCAGGGGCGTCCCACCGTGATAACGCAGCTGATACGTCAGAATGTAACTGAAGAAGTGAATATTTTGAACCGCCCCGAACGCGAGCGGAATAAGCAGGACCGGGGCCGGTAATTCTGCAAAACGGAACAGTGAGATCGCGATGGCTCCGTGAATTGTCGAGAGCTTAATAACGTCTGCGACGTGGTCGAGCCACTCACCGGCTTTTGATCCGCCGTTGCGCAATCTCGCCAGCTGCCCGTCAGCGGCGTCGAGGGCATAGCCGAACATGAGCAGCAGGGCGGTCGCCACGGCGGACACGACTGTAGGACGCCACAGGGCGATGAGGGCGATGCCACTGTAGGTGCACAGTGCCGACAGGACCGTCACCTGGTCCGGGGTCGCGCCCAGCCGGTGGGCGATCGCGGCCAGGACCCGCCCCGCGGGGCGGTTGATGATGCGGGAGTAGAGGGGGGCACCGGCCTTGGACTTCTGAGCCCGGGACAGGGCCCTGATGTTCTCAGCGATGGTGGGGGAACCAGCAGGGGAGCTCATGAGGCCTCTCCTTGAGTGGGGTCCGGGGAACCGGACCGGGTGTTGGACAGATGAGGAACGGCGAGATCAGGGAGTCGGGGGACATCGGGCAGCGGCCGGGCGTCGGGCCACGGCGTCGGCTCCCGGGCTCCGCGAGCCGGCTCCGCACCGGCGGCCGACGAGGAGGGGATCACCGCTGCGCCAGCTCTCGACGACGCCTGGCCACGTCCCGGCGAACCCACCAGGCATACGGGAGGATCTGGCACAGGACCACCGAGATCACCGAGCCCAGGATAGGCCCGGCGGCGTCGAAGGGCCCAATGAGGACCCAGGAGATGGCGAGGTTCATCGGCACCAGGATGAGCACCGGGATGACCTGGAACTGCAGGCCGCGCGGGTCGGTCATGTACATGCCCAGCGGCTGCTTGCCGGCCTCGACGGCGACATAGGCGGCGAAGGCCCACACGAGCACGGTTGGGAGGACGATCTTGCCGTGGGACATGACGCGGGCAGCCCAGGGGGTGATGGCAACGAGGGCCAGAGCCAGGAGGAAGCCGCCCCCGCTGAAGGCGATGGCCGGCTTGAAGGGGCTCTCGATGCGCTTGTCGGCCCGGGCTCTGGCGAACATGGGCCACATGGCGACGCCGGCGGCCATGACGGTCTGGGTGAGCATGTTGAACAGGTTGTTGGCCAGGTTGTACTCGGCCAGGGCCTGGGACTGCCCCAGGTGGGACAGGAGGAGGCGGTCGGTCTGGAAGGCGATCGGGATGGCCAGAGACTGCAACAGCTGGGGTCCCGCGGTGTTGACGATGCGCACGCCGCGCACGCTGCGCAGCCGCGGCACGTCTCTCAGGGCACCCTTGAACAGGGGACGGGTGGCGCGCCAGGCGACGACGATGCAGATGACCGACACCAGGGCGTTGGCGATGTAGGAGTAGATGGACACGGCGTTGCCGCGCCCCAGTCCGGTGACAATGGCCAGCAGCAGGAAGCAGGACATGGCCGGGGAGACGACCCCCTGACTGATGACCTGGGTGGTGGAACGCCCCAGGCCGATGATGACCCGCTGACCCACGGACAGAGGCAGGGCCGCGGCGTAGATGATGAGGCAGACGGTGGCGGTGAGCCCGCCACCCTCCATGAGCTTGTCCCCCAGCAGCCAGGGCCAGGCGCCCAGCAGCAGGACGACGACGCCGACGGTGCTGATGACCAGGGCGGAGCCGAGCAGCACGCGGACGGCGGTGGTGATCGTGCGCCGTACGGTCGAGTCGTGGGCCGGGTCGCTCGAGCTCGCCACCGTATTGAGGATGACCGCGCCGATGCCCAGGTCGGTGAAGGGCATGAGGGTGGGGAAGGTGGCCAGCAGGCCGTACTGGGCGAAGGCGTCGGCCCCGAAGTGCCTGATGATGAGACTGGTGTTGACCAGCCCGAAGATGCCGGACACCCCCATGACCACCACTTTGGCCACGGCTGTGGTTCCCACAGATGACCAGCTGGCGCCCGACGACGACCCCCGCTTGAGGGCCCCGCCGAGCCGCCGCAGCGGAGAACGACGAGAGCCCCGGGACGCGGCCGCCCCATCACTCACCTCAACCTCCGAGAGGGTTGCGGCGCCTGAGCTATCCGCATCTCGCCCGCGCTCAGAGGCACCCGCCGGGGCACCGCCGGACGCCGGTTGCGCCACGGCCGGCTCGGAAGCCGGCTGTGGCGCCGAAGAACTCGACTGGGTCACGTAGCACTCCTGATGTTGTAGGAAGGTCACAATCCGGCATCGGAAAGACGCCCGAAGACAGGCACGAGAGTAGACGCATCAGGACCGGCGACCTGGTATCTTTTGTTTATCGTCTTGTGACATAGACGGTCCCCCACCCACCCCCCTTGGCACAACCCCAGCAAACCGGTCATGACCAGCCAGAACGCGGCTCGCTGGAAGAACCCTGAAAGGTCCCTCACAGGTGCATTGACACCTCCATATCGTTGCTCACCTGTAACATACAGACGTCTCAGAAACCCTTCGACTCCTCACCTTGTCCCTGCGATCTTGGCCACTTCCCACAAATAACGTCCGCAAGAGTTAGTAGCATTCTAAAACGCTGCTGTTCACGACGTCCCGTCAGCACTAGCCGACCAGTTATTGCCCACCCACGATCATCCCTGCGGAGTCCACCTTGTCTAGTTCGACCCTGACACTGCCCCAGCGCGAGCAGCACCGGCGTCCCTCGACAGCAGCAGCCGACGCCATCTCCCCCACCGCTCCGCGCAGTCCTTGGGCACGCACGCGCCACGACCTCGTCATCTGGCTCGTCCTGTCCGATCTCTTCGCCGTCGCCGTCCCCTTCTGGCTCGCCCTCCTGGGTGGCCACCTGCCACTGGTCTGGTCCGCGACCACCGTGGGCGTCACGATGGTGCTCGTCGCCTGGTTCCTGGGTGCTCTGGGCATCGACGCCGTCGAGCAGGCCGGCCCCGGTACGGGCCGCTTCGTCGCCGCGGCCGCCGTGAGCGTCCCGGTGGCCCTGCTGCTGGCCGACCTGTCCGGAGTTGCCCGGACCACCCTGCTGGTCACTCTGGCGGTCCAGCTCCTCCTGGCCATCACCGGACGCTCCATCGAGGCCGGGTGGCTGCGCCGCCGCCGCCTCGAGGGGCACGCCCTGCGTCGCACCCTCATCGTCATGGGCTCGGGCTCCCAGCCCATGCTCACCCAGCTGCGCCGCCACCCCATGGACGGCTTCCTCATCGTGGGCTACCTGTCCTCCGGGCAGGACCGCGCCTTCCACTCGGCTGAGCCCGTGCGCAGCCCCCAGCACATCGCCCAGACCCTGCACGCCGAGCGCATCGACGCCGTCATGACGGTCGGCTCGGTCATCCCCGAGGACCTGGTCACCCTCATGCGCGGCCTGGAGGGCACCCAGGTGCGCCTCGTCGTCGCCCCCGGGCTGCAGGACGTCGTGCCCGGGCGCATGCGGGCCCTGACCGTCACGCACGGCTGGACCGGTCTCATCGCCGTCAAGACCCGCCGCACCCGCGCCGCGGGCAAGGCCCTGTTCGACCGCCTCGCCGGCGCCATCGGGCTGGCCCTCATCTCGCCGCTGCTGGCGGCCACCGCGCTCGCCATCCGCCTCGACTCCCCCGGTCCGGTCTTCTACACCCAGACCCGCGTGGGCCAGAACGGCAAGCCCTTCACCATGTGGAAGTTCCGTTCCATGTACATCGACTCCGACGCGCGCCGCGCCTCGGTGGTCAAGGCCGGCGGCGACGCCGGCAACGAGGTCATGTTCAAGGACCGTCAGGACCCGCGCATCACCCGCGTGGGCCGCTGGATCCGCCGCCTGTCGATCGACGAGCTCCCCCAGCTCATCAACGTCGTGCGCGGGGACATGAGCCTGGTGGGGCCCCGCCCCGCCCTTCCCGTCGAGGTCGCCAAGTACGACGCCGAGGCGCTGCGTCGTCTCCTGGTCAAGCCCGGGCTGACCGGCCTGTGGCAGATCTCCGGACGCTCGGACCTGTCCTGGGCCTCGACCGTGGCCCTGGACCGTCACTACGTGGAGAACCGGGGCGGAGCCCTGGACGCGAAGATCTTCGCCGGAACGCTGCGCGCGGTTATCGGCGGAAAAGGAGCCTACTGATGATCACCGGCTACGTCCCCGGCGGCTTCGACATGCTGCACGTGGGGCACCTCAACATCCTCACCGAGGCGGCCAAGCGCTGCGACCGCCTCATCGCGGGGGTTGCCACCGACGAGTCGCTGGAGCGGATGAAGGGACGCGCCCCCATCGTGCCCCTGGCCGAGCGCATGGCCATGGTGGCCGCCCTGCGCATGGTGGACTCCGTGGTCCCCGACTATGACCAGGACAAGCGCCTGGCCTGGAAGCGCTCCCCCTTCGACGTGCTGTTCAAGGGCACTGACTGGGAGGGTACCGACAAGGGCCGCCGTCTGGAGGCCGAGATGGCCGAGGTCGGGGCCTCGGTGATCTACCTGCCCTACACACCCACCACCTCCTCGACGATGCTGCGACGCACCCTCGTCCAGGAGGTCGCATCCCGTAGTCCCCAAGGGGCCAAGTGACCACTTCACGCAACGACTTCGAGACGCCCGACACCCCGTCGAGCAGCATCGACTCCACCGCAGCCGCCTCCGGTGCCGGTGACGGAGGAAGCAACCGATCCGACTCCGGCACCGCTCAGACCGAGTCGTCCGCCGCGGACCGTCCCGGTCTGCTCGCCCGTGCCGCCGGCGCCCTGCGCCTGCGGCGGCGGAGCAGGGCCTCCCGATCCGACGACGTTCAGGACGTCGGCTCGGGCCTGACCTCCGGCACCACCACCTCCCGACTGGCCGCGACCTTCCGCATCCCCCAGTCGCGCGCCCAGCGCGTGCGGCTGCGCAAGCGCATGTCGACACTGGCCGCCGTCGTGTGCGTCACCGCCCTGGGAACGGCCGCCTGGCTCCACGAGGGCGTGGCCCAGGCCGACCTGCACCTCAACGACGGCGGCGTGTGGGTCACCTCCACCTCCAAGCACCTGGTGGCCCGCCTCAACTACCCCTCCCGCGAGGTCGACGGCGCGATCCGCACCTCCTCGTCCTCCTTCGACGTCACCCAGAACGCCGAGGACGTCCTGGTCCCCGACTCCGGCGACGCCTCCGTCTCCTCGGTCGACCCCTCCCAGGTCGCCTTCTCCGGGCGCACCCAGCTCACCAAGGGCGTGACCATCGCCCAGGGCGGGGACCGGGTCATGGCGGTCGACAAGGTTCAGGGCACCATCCGCGCCGCCAAGACCAAGGAGGCCGGCTCCCTGACCGCGGCCGCCCCCGTGGTCACCGGCATGCCCGACGTCGTGGCCGCCATCGGCAAGGACGGCGCCATCCACGCCGCCTCGGCCACCAGCAAGTCGCTGGTCTCCCTGGAAACCAGCGACAAGGGCTGGAAGGAGGCCACGAACACCTCCCTGAAGCTGACCGCCGGGACCGATCTGGCCATCACCGCCGTCGGCGACCAGCCCGTGGTCCTGGAGCGCGGCACCGGTATCCTCCACCTGCCCGAGGGCAAGTCCGTCAACCTGGGGACCTCCGGCCTGGTGCTCCAGCAGCCCGGTCCCGAGGCCGATTCGGTCCTGGTCGCCTCCCGAAACGAGCTCATCTCCGTCCCCATGGACGGGGGCAAGGTCACCAGGACGCCGTCGGCCAAGGAGGGCTCCGCCCCCGAGGGCGTGCCCGCCCAGCCAGTGCGCCTGGGCAAGTGCGTGTACGCGGCCTGGTCCGGTTCGGGCCAGTTCGTGCGCAGCTGCTCGGGACTGTTCGGCGGCGGCACCGACACCGCCCACGACGACAAGCTCGCCTCCTCCTCCGCCCCGATCTTCCGGGTCAACCGCGACGCCATCGTGCTCAACGACCTGGACACGGGCTCGGTGTGGCTGCCCAACGAGGACCTCGTCCTCATCGACGACTGGACGGACAAGACCGCCCAGACCGACGACAACGCCGATCAGAAGGACGACTCGGCCAACACCTCGGACTCCCAGACCCCGCCGGAGCGCACCGAGGAGAACCACCCTCCCAAGGCGGTCGATGACAACTTCGGCGTGCGCCCGGGCCGCTCCGCGCTCCTGCCGGTGCTGGCCAACGACACCGATCCCGACGGCGACGTCCTCACCGCCACCCCCCAGGACAACGGCGGGTCGCTCAAGGCCACCAAGGCCCAGGGCGGGCTGGCTCTGCGCATGGACATCCCGGACAACGCCTCCGGCAGCTACTCCGTGCCCTACACGGCCGACGACGGCCGCGGGATGAGCGACTCCGCCGTCGCCACCGTTGACGTCCACGGCTGGGACGTCAACGGCGCCCCGAAGCAGATCACTACCCCCACCCTCACCGTCGCCGAGAAGGCCTCCGGCTCCCTGGACGTGCTGGGCCACTGGCTGGACCCCGACGGGGACGACCTCTACCTGGTCTCCGCCCAGGGCGATGGCCTGGACACCAAGGTCTCCAACGAGGGCACCGTCACGGTGCGCGAGCTGGGTGCAGGCACCGGCACCCGTGACCTGACCGTCACCGTCTCCGACGGCCGGGAGACCGCCTCCGGCGTGGTCAAGGTCGACGTGCAGCCGGCCCAGTCGGCCAAGCCGATCGCCAACGCCGACCACGTGCGCGTCGTCGCCGGCACCAAGGCCGTCGTCTCGCCCCTGGACAACGACACCTCCCCCTCCGGGGGGACCCTGCGCCTGGCCGCGGTGCAGGAGGCCCCGGCCGGGACCTCGATCAGCGTCGACCAGCAGGCCGGTGTCTTCACCTTCTCCACCGAGGCCAATGCCCAGGCCCAGACCTACTACCTCACCTACGACGTCATGGACGGGGCCAACACGGCCCAGGGCATCGTGCGCGTGGACGTCACGCCCAAGGCCGACGCCACCGTGCCTCCCGAGGCCGAGAACGACACCGCCCTGCTGCGCAACGGCGGCTCGACAACCATCGCCCCGCTCAACAACGACTTCGACCCCTCCGGGGGGATCCTGGTCCTGCAGTCGGTCAAGACCCCGCCGGACTCCGGGGTCACCGTCACGGTCGTGGACCACTCCCTGCTGCAGATCAGCGCGGCCAGCACCGTGCCGGCCAACCTGACGGTGGAGTACACGGTCACCAACGGCACCTCCAGCGCCACCGGGAAGGTCTCCATCGTCCCGGTGACCCAGTCCCAGCCCCAGCCGCCGGTGGTCACCAACGACACCGCCGTCGTGCGAGCCGGCGACGTCGTCACCGTGCCGGTCCTGGACAACGACTCCTCCCCCGCCGGCCTCAACCTGTCGGTGGACTCCCAGGTCGGCCTGGTGGGCGATGAGCTGGGCACCGCCTGGGTCAGCGAGAACACCGTCCGCTTCCGCGCCGGCAACCAGCCCGGCCGCACCTCCTACGCCTACACGGCCAAGGACGACCAGGGCCAGACCGCCTCGGGCATCCTCACCGTGGAGGTGCGCGCCCAGGACGCCGAGCACAACTCCGCGCCCTCACCGCGCAACCTGGAGGCCCGCACCCTGGCCGGCTCGGCCACGAACATCACCGTGCCGCTGGACGGTATCGATCCCGACGGCGACTCGGTGAGCCTCGTGGGCCTCAACCAGGCCCCGTCCCTGGGCTCGGTGGAGATCAACTCCTCGTGGCTGACCTACACGCCCTCCGAGGGGGCCACCGGCACCGATACCTTCACCTACGTCGTCGAGGACCGCTTCGGGGCTCAGGCCACCGGCACGGTCCGGGTGGGGGTCGCCCCGGCCTCGCCGCTCAACGTGGCCCCCGTGGCCACCGACGACCTGGTCGTGGCCAAGCCCGGACGCACCGTGGCCGTGGACGTGCTGTCCAACGACCTGGACACCGACGGCGACAGCCTGTCCCTGGAGGGCGACCCGGTCTCCAGCGACCCCTCCCTGGGCGTGTCCACCCGGGCCGGCCGCCTGGTGCTCGACCTGCCGAAAAAGGAGGGCAACTACTCGGTCGCCTACACCGTCTCCGACGGACGCGGCGGCACGGACACCGGCACCGTCACCGTCCAGGTCTCGAGCAACGCCCCCCTGGCCAACCCGGTAGGCGTGGACGACTACGTCACCGTCGACCAGGTCGACGCCAACGGCCGGGTCACCGTCCCGGTCCTGGACAACGACAAGGACACCGACGGCTCGCCGTGGGACCTCAAGCTGTCCTCCTCCGACCCCGACGTCGAGGTGGGCAAGGACTCCCTGAGCCTGACGGTGGGCGAGACCCAGCGGCTCGTGCTCTACACGATCACCGACGCCGACGGGCTGACCGGTCACGCCGTCGTCGTCGTGCCGGCACGCTCGGCCCTGCGACCCCGCATCAACCCCTCGGCCGTTCCCGCCCGCGTCCTGTCGGACAAGACCACAGACATCAACCTGTCCTCCTACATCCTCACCCGTGAGGGCACCAAGCCCGTCATCACGGACACCTCCTCCATCCACATGGCCAAGGGCACCAAGGACGCCAAGGCCGCCTCGGGCGGGTCGGCGCTGTCCTTCACCCCCGACTCGGGCTTCACCGGGCAGACCTCGGTGACCTTCACCGTGGCCGACGGCACCGGCTCGGACGCCCTGAGCGCGACGCTCACGCTGCCGATCATCGTGGAGTCCTCGACGAACCGGCCGCCGACCTTCACCCCCACCGAGGTGACGGTGGCCCCCGGCGAGGGGGCCGTGACGGCCAACCTGGCCGCCATGACCACCGACCCCGACCCGAGTGACAAGCTCTCCTTCCAGGCCGGTCCGGCCCCCGCGGGATTCGAGATCTCCCTGAGCGGCTCGACGCTGTCGGTCAAGGCCGCCGACAAGACCGCCGAGGGCACCACGGGCTCCATCCCGATCACGGTCTCCGACGGCGTCAACCCGCCGGTGAGCGCCTCCCTGCCCGTGCGGGTCAGCGCCTCCAACAAGCCCCTCATGACCACGGCCCCGATCAACCTGGAGTCCCGCAACGGAGAGGCGGTCAGCACCGACGTGTCCAAGGCGGTGAGCAACCCCTTCCCGGACAAGCCGATCACCCTGTCCGGCACCCCGACGATCACCTCCGGCCAGGGCGCGATCAGCGCCTCGGGCACAACCGTGACGATCACGCCCAACAGCGGGTTCCACGGCACCATCACCGCGCAGTACAAGGTGCTGGACTCCACCGGCTCGGAGTCCCGGGCCGTCACCGGCACCATCACCGTGCAGGTCGGCGGGGTGGCGCCCGCAGCCCCCTCCGGGGTGAGCGTGACCCCCGTGGGCGCCGACTCGGCGCGCGTGTCCTGGACCGACGGCTCCGCCAACGGCTCCCCCATCACCGGCTACAAGGTCAGTGTCAACGGCACCGAGCAGGCCTGCTCGACCTCGAACTGCCTCATCAGCGGCCTGACGCCCGGTCAGAGCTACAGCATCCAGGTCGTGGCCACCAACAAGTACGGCGACTCCGAGGCCGCGACGGTGTCCTATCAGCACAACGCCACCACCAAGACCCCGGCTGCGCCCACGCTGACGGCCGGCTCGGGCAAACTCACCGCCACCTGGGCCGAGGTGGACGACCCCTTCGGGGGCACGGCGACCTACGACGTGCGCCTGTCGGACGGCACCGTGCAGACGGGCATCTCCGGGGGCTCGGCCTCCTTCGACGTCGCCCCTGGACGCGCCTACACCGCTCAGGTGCGCGCCAGGTCCAGCCAGGGGACGGTCTCGGAGTGGTCCTCCGCGTCCAACTCGGTGACGCCCTACGGCGAGCCCGGCACCCCCGGGACCCCCGTCATCACCTCCAACGGGGGCACGGTCACCGTCAGCTGGCAGGCCGCCAACGGCAATGGCAGCCCCGTGAGCTACACGCTGCACTACTCCAACGGGCACACCAGCGACTCCAAGAACGTGGGAGGCTCCACCTCCACCACGGTCTCGGTCTCGCGCGGCACCTGGACCTTCTGGGTCGAGGCCGACAACGGTCACGGCTCCAAGACCTCGGGCCAGGCCAGCTACACCTACAAGCCGACCCCGCTGACGCCGTCGACCCCCGCCGTCAAGGCCACCGGCAACAGCGGCGAGCTGTCCGTGAGCTCCTCGCCCCGGGCCGGCAACGGCTGGAGCGTGGGCGAGCTGACGGTGGAGTACTCCGTCGACCAGGTCACCTGGACCAGCTCCTCGACCATCCGGGGACTGACCAACGGGCAGGCCTACACCGTCTACGCCCGCGCCAACGGCAGCGGCCAGTACTCCGACGTCGTCGCCTCCTCGCCGGTGGCGCCCTACGGCCCGCCGTCGGCTCCCTCGGTCAGCTGCGAGCTCACCGGTAAGAAGCAGAGGAAGGTCTCCTGCTCCTGGAGCCCCGGGGCCAACAACGGCGCGAGCGCCGAGTACGAGCAGACCGACGACGGCGGCAAGTCCGTGGAGAACGTCGAGATCGGTGACACCTACGACGGCAAGCTCAAGCGCGGTGAGTCGCTCACCTGGTGCGTGCGGGCCAGGAACAACGCCAGCACCTCCGAGTGGGGCTGCGACACCGTCACCAGGCCGCCCAAGCACAGCGGCGACGATGACGATGACGACGACGACAAGAAGCAGCCCGTCGCGGTTGGCACGCAGCAGCAGTTCTCCGTGGACTACTCGCAGACATGCCGCCCCTTCGGCCCTTGGGGCACCTGCTATCAGATGGTCTTCGACCTCTCCGGCAACCCCAACAGCACCTTGTCCTGCGGCTACTGGTACTGGGACACCTGGGACTGGCAGCCCGCCTGGAACGAGGAGGAGATCACTCTCGATAAGAACGGTTACGCCCGGCACAAGTTCCCTCACCGCACACCGAGATGGAACCAGACCGTCACCTGCACCCAGAAGTAACCGGATCATTAACCAGATCGATGCCCGGAACGCAACAAGTCACACACTCACCTCTCTCCACCCGAAGGATCATTGATTCCATGCCGATGACTCCCGAGAACGCGACATGGTTCGCTGACGCCTTCTCCACCATTGTCAACAACGTCGGTCAGGCGCTGCTCGACAAGGAGGACGTGATCAAGCTGGCCCTGACCACCATGCTCTCCGAGGGTCACCTTCTGCTCGAAGACGCCCCCGGCACCGGCAAGACCGCCCTGGCCCGGGCCCTGGCGGCCTCGGTGCAGGGGACGCACTCGCGCATCCAGTTCACCCCCGACCTGCTGCCCAGCGACATCACGGGCGTGACGATCTACGACCAGAAGACCGGCACGTGGGACTTCCACGCCGGCCCGATCTTCTCCTCCATCGTCCTGGCCGACGAGATCAACCGGGCCAGCCCCAAGACCCAGTCGGCCCTCCTGGAGGTCATGGAGGAGTCCCAGGTGACGGTTGACGGCGTGCGCCACACGACCGAGCGCCCCTTCATGGTCATCGCCACCCAGAACCCCATCGAGCAGGCCGGCACCTACCGCCTGCCCGAGGCCCAGCTCGACCGCTTCCTGATGAAGACCTCCGTGGGCTACCCCAACCGGGAGGCGCTCACCCGGATTCTGTCGAGCTCGGCCCACCCGGACCGCTCCAAGAGCCTGTCCGCGGTCGTGGCCTCCTCCGTGGTGGCCTCCATGGCCGACCTCGCCGCGGAGAACCACATCGAGAACTCGGTGCTGGACTACATCGGGGCGCTGGTGGAGGCCACTCGCGCAGCCGACGAGACCCGCATGGGCGTGTCCACCCGTGGCGCCATCGGCATGGCACGGGCCGCCCGGGTGTGGGCCGCCTCCCAGGGGCGCAGCTACGTCCTGCCCGACGACGTCAAGGACCTCGCCGAGGTCGTGTGGGCCCACCGCCTGGTCATGGACCCCGACGCCGAGTTCACCGGCGCCACCGCCTCCGGCGTCATCACCGCCGCCCTGGCCCAGGTCCCCGCCCCCACGACCCGCGACTGAGCCGCATGACGCCTCAGACGACGTCGCAGAAACCTGCCCGCCAGGCCCGTCCGGGCTCGGCGGGCGGGTCCGGCGCATCCCCTTCTTCCGCCGCGGCCCCCACGTCCTCGGGGACGCCGGCGTCCGCGCAGTCCGCGCCATCGGCCGCGTCGTCGACCTCCGCGAGCGAGGCCCTGAGCGCCAGGCCCTCGCAGTCCCGGCTGACCGCACTGGCCGCGGCGGCGCTGCGGCCGCTGCGCTGGCTGATGCACACCGTGACCCCGATCGGATGGGGCAGCCTGGTGCTGCTGGCGGCCTGCGGACTGACCGGGGCCGTCATGGGCTGGCAGGAGGCGTGGAGCGCCGCGGCCGCCGTCGGCATCGTCGCGGTGAGCGCCTGGCTGTGGCTCATCCCCCGCCGCGGCTACTCGGTCAACCACAACCTGCTCGAGCCCCGCGTCACCGTGGGCGACCACGCCCTCATCCGTCTGACCGTCACCAACCCCCGCACCCGGCCGCTGCTGCCCTCGCGCATGGAGATGCCGGTGGGGTCGGGGCGCGCCGTCTTCGTCGTGCCGACCCTGACCCCCGGAGCCGTCCACGAGCGCGGATTCGTCCTGCCCACGCAGCGTCGCGGCATCGTCACCGTCGGTCCGGTCCTGGCGGTCCAGCGCGATCCGGTGGGGCTGCTCCAGCGCGAGCGCTCCCTGAGTACTCCGCAGCACATCCACATCCACCCGCGTACCGTGCGCCTGGGCACGGTCCTGCACGGCGTCCTGCGGGACATCGAGGGCGCCGTCACCCAGGACCTGTCCAGCTCCGACGTCGCCTTCCACGCCTTGCGCGAGTATGTCCCCGGCGATGACCGGCGCAACGTCCACTGGCGCACCACGGCCCGCACCGGCCGGCTCATGGTGCGTCAGTTCGAGGAGACCCGCCGCTCCAGCCTGCTCGTCCTGCTGTCCACCCGCCAGGACGACTACGCCGGCGAGGAGGACTTCGAGACCGCGGTGTCCATCGCCTGTTCACTGGCCATGGACGCGATCCAGGACGGGCGCGAGGTCCGCTTCATCACCCAGATCGGGGCCCTGCCCACCTCCTCCGCCCTGCGGATGCTGGACACGTCCTGCCTGCTGAGCACCGGTGAGGACGACTTCGGCTGCGACCTCCTGGTGCGACACGCCTGTACGGCGCACCCCGATGCCTCTATCGTCGTCCTTGTCACCGGTCAGCAGGTCGACCGCGCCGTGCTGGCCCGGGCTCGTGGCTTCGCCCCGCTGCCCATGGTGACCGTTGCTCTGCGCGCGGGCCAGCACGGTCTGTCGCGCCACCACGCCGGAACGATGCCGGTCGTGGACATGGACCGTCTTGAGCAGCTTCCCACCGCCCTGAGGCGAGCACTATGACCCCCACGACGACCCTCACCACCGCGTCCCCCCGCACCGCGGGCTCCCCGACCTCGGGCGCCTCGCCGGCCGGGGCGTCCTCTCCGGCCGACGCCCCTTCGCAGGTCACCGCCGCGCCCTTAGGCGGCTCGGGCGAGTCGCCCTCCTCGTGGTCGACGGCGACGTCGTCGCGCACGCGCAGCCTCTCCAGCAACGAGACGACTCGTCAGGCCCGCTCCATCACCGGCGCAGGCCCACTCCTGTCGCGCCCCTCCCGGCCGGCGCTCTCCGCCCGACGCTTCCTGCCTCCCCGGCGCGGCGCCAAGCCGCCCACGCCGGCGGCCGCCGCCCTCGAGCTGGTCCTCATGGCCGGGATCCTCGCCATCGGAGCGGTCCCCTTCCTGCCGGTCTTCGCCTCCGTGGTCGGTTGCCTGGCCGTCGGCTACGGCGCGCTCATCGGCGCCCTGACCTCATTGATCTGCTCACGCCTGCGCCTGTCGGTGCTGCCGAGCATGGCGGCCCTGGCGCTGGTCCACGTCCTGGTGGCCCCGTGGCTGCTGACCGACGTCGGCTCCGGGACGGCGGCGATCAAGACCGTGCTGGGCTCCACGATCACCGTGTGGCGCGATGCCCTGACCGTGCCGATGCCGCTGAGCTCCTTCAGCGGCATGACGGTGCTGCCCTGGATGACCGGGCTGGTGGTCTCGGCGCTGGCGACCCGCCTCATCCTGGCGGGCCGCGAGGTCCTGGCCGGCCTGACTCTGGCCTGCCTGCCCGCCGTCGGCATCGGCTGGGGCGGGCAGGAGACCGTGCGCCCCACCGTGCTGGGCGTCCTGTTCGTCGTCGGGATCCTGGCGCTGTGGACCTGCGGCTCCCTTCGTCAGCGGCGCAGCCACGTCGTCGAGGCCCTGGACCTGAGCTCCTTCTCGACGACCTCGGGCGCCACGAGCGCCCGCTCCACCGGGGACCTGGGCCGAGCGGCCCTGCGCGGAACGGTCATCGCCGCCGTGCTGCTGCTGGTCACCTCCCTGGCCGCCATGGTCCTCGCCCCCGCCGCCCCCACCTCCCGGACGGTGGTGCGTGACCTGTTCCAGCCGCCGCTGGACGTGACCGAGTACGCCAGCCCGCTGTCCCTGGTACGCACCCTGGAGACGGACAAGGCCCACACCCGACTCATGAAGCCCGTCAACCTGCCCTCGGGGGGACGCATCCGCATCGCCGCCCTGGACTCCTACGACGGCCTGTCGGCCCACATCGGTCAGAACGAGAACGGCCAGTCGCGCTTCGAGCGCATCGGTGACAAGACCCAGCTGACGGCCAACCGGCTCGACGGGCGCAAGCAGACCTCCTCCCTGACCATCGAGGACTACAGCTTCCCCTGGGTGCCCACCATGCCCGAGACGATCCGCATCGAGTCCTCCGGGCCGCGTCAGTCCGCCCTGCGCGAGGGCATGTACTACGACAAGTTCTCCTCCACCGGGATCGCCACCAGCGGCCTGGCCTCGGGCGACGTCCTCACCGAGCGGGTCGCCCCCTACACCGCGCCCTCCGAGGCCGCCCTCAACAAGGCCGCGCTGGCGCAGACCTCACTGGGACCGGTCGAGCAGGTACCGCCGTCGGTGACCGCCCTGGCCAAGGAGATCGTCGGGGCCGAGTCCAACCCCATCGCTCAGATCCGGGCGCTCCAGCAGCGCCTGCGCACGAGCTACTACTCCGACGGCACCAAGAGCCCCTCCCAGCCCGGGCACGGGGCCGCCCGCATCGCCTCCATGGTGGAGGCCGACTCCCTCATCGGCGACGACGAGCAGTACTCGGTGCTCATGATGCTCATGTGCCGCTCGCTCAACATCCCGGCCCGCGTCGTCATGGGCTTCGACCCGGCCACCGACGGCGACGCCAAGACCGTCACCGGCGAGGACGTCAAGGCCTGGGTGGAGATCCCCTTCGAGGGCCTGGGCTGGGTGTCCTTCGACGTCACGCCGGACCGCAACCAGGTTCCCCAGCAGCAGACCACCCAGAAGGTCTCCAACCCCGAGCCCAACGTCCTCCAGCCCCCGCTGCCCAATGAGGACCCCGCCCAGCTGCCCCCCAACTACGAGGACCCGCAGCGCGACGACCCCCAGGACAAGGACAAGGGCGGCCTGCCGACCGCGGTCATCGCCGTCGGAGGCTCCGTCCTGGCGATCGCGATGATCGTGGGCTCGGTCCTGGGGTGGAAGGCCTGGCGGCGCAGTCGCCGGCGCGCACGCACCGGCGTCGGTAAGGCCCTGGGGGCCTGGGAGGAGATCCTCGACCGGGCCCGTGACCTGGGGCGCTTCCCCGGGTGGGGAGCCACTCGGCGGGAGGCGGCCGCTCAGTTGGACCCTCACTTCCCGCAGGTCGATCTGCCTCGATTCGCCGGAGCAGTTGACTCCCAGGTCTTCAGCTCCGGGGAGCCGCCATCGTACGCTCTAGGGGAGCTGTGGGAATCCTCAGATGCGATCGTCCGCTGCATGGGGGCGGAACGCTCGCGCCTGGGGCGGGTATGGGCCCGTTTGTCCCCGCGCTCCCTCGTCCATCCCGCCGACAGGCGGTCACGTCCCCCCAGGAGGTTGCGGTCATGACGATCACTGCTGACGCTCGTAGCAGCGCCTCGACCGCTGCGGGCCCGCCAACGTCCTCCCCCGTGTCCGATGGCGCGCCGCACACCGACGTCGTCAGTCCGTACGGCACGGCGCTGAGCGCCCCCGATGACCCGCACGGCGACGGCTCCCGAGGCTCGGAGCCCGATGCGGCCCGGCCGGTTGCGCATACGCCCTCCTCTGCGCATCGTCGCCTCCCCCCGGCCCCGGTGCGGGCACGCATTGTTGCCGGGGTCATCGACCTCGTCATCGGCTCACTTCTGGTGGGAGGCCTGACCACCGTCATCTGGCAGGTGGGCGGGCGCCCGGTCCTGACCAGCGGGCTCATCGCCTTCGGGCTGGTCGTCGGTGCGCGCTGGCTCACCATCGCCGCCACCGGCTGGTCCCTGGGCGGGAGACTGCTCAGGATCCGCATGCTGGGGGCCCGCAACCAGACCCCCTCACCGCTGGGCTCCTTCCTCCACGCCGACCTCATCCTGGCCGTCAGCATCACCACGCTCGGCCTGGGCACCATCGCCCTCATGCGCACGGCGGCCGCTGACTCTGAGGGGCGCGGCTGGCACGACAAGCTCTCCGGGATGGCGCTGCTCAGCGCCCACAGGACGAGGCGCCCCGCACGGCCCGCTCCCTCAGCGGCCGCATCGGAGCGCCACCCCGTCACCGAACCCGCCTCCTCCGGCCCTCAGACCGACGCCGGCGCCGACACGCCGGAGGAGTCCACCTCCCGGGACATCGGTGAGGCGTGGGACACCGCCAGGCGCGCGTCCCTCTCCTCCTCCGACGAGCAGAGCGCCACGAGCCGGGAACCCGCCTCGGAACCGTCCGCCCAGGCCACCGAGGTGCCAGACGAGTCCGCCTCCCGCGCTCGGCCCTCCGAACAGGCTGAGCGCAAGGCCGAGAAGAAGGCCGGGAAGGCGGCACGGGGCAAGAAGGCCAGGAAACGCGGCCCCCGCCCGGGCTCGACGCGCGCACGGTCCGGTCAAGAGGCAGCACAGGAGACCCGGCAGGCCACCGCCGCGGGCGCCCAGAGCGCCGCCGAGGCAGGTATCACCGAGTCCTCCGGCAGGAGTGCGCACCCGACGACGTCGGATCCGGTCTCCCCCTCGATCCGTCGGCCCCGTCCGGCCCGCCCGGGCCGGCCCGCACGCCATGCCGGTCGCGCCTTGAACACCGGCTCGTCCAGCGGCTATGCGTCAGCGGTCTCAGAAACCTCCGCCGAGGAACAGGCCGTGAGCACCTCTGCCGCGACTACCGCGGCCGCGCCTCATACCGCCGCCAAGGCCACCAAGGCGGCGACCGTCTCATCGTCCGCCTCTGCGAAGTCGGCGGCCTCCGCCGGTCCGGCGATCGTGGAGACCGACGCCGAGGCCGTTGCAGTCGCTTCCGCCACACCCATGGACCCTCAGGCGTCCGCTGCGATGACTGCGGCCCGTGCCGGGTCCCGGCCGGCGGTGGAGGAGGCCTCGAGGCCCTCGGCGGGGCCGGCCGACGAGGACGCCGTCGCAACCGCCCCCAAGGCCCCGGAGGGTGCCGCTTCCCCGGCTCAGGGGGACGCGGACACAGCACCGGACGACCTCACCGAGGCCACGGAGCCGGCAGCGCACGATGCCGCACCGAAAACATCATCAGAGCCGACCAGCCCGACATCGACCGAGGAGCCGGCCGAGGAAGCCGAGGAGCCGTCGGCAGCCGCGTCGAGCTCCGACGACGCCGCGTCGCAGCAGCCCTCGCCGATGGACACCGAAACCGCTACGCTCGACGTCGTGGAGGACGCGCCGTCTCAGTCCACGAATGACGCCGACAGTCAAGGTGACGAGGCCGAGAAGCCCTCGACCCACGCGCCGCCCTCATCTCAGCACCCGGCCGATCAGCAGCAGTCCGAAGCGACGACGCCCTCAGCGGAATCCTCCAAAACTGCTGCCGATTCCGAGGCATCCCGGTCCTCCACGTCGCACGATGCGACTTCCACACCACAAGTCCCGCGCTCGAAAGCCACAAAACCCGTAACATCACAAACGATGGAACCACGACACGCCCACGCCCAGCGCTGGAGGATTCAGCCCGGTCACACCGGCAAGAAGTCCTCCGGTTCGTCTGCTGCACCTGCCGAGGATCAGCGAGAGTCGGTGTCACAGCCCGGCGTACCTCGTCGCGAGAGCCTCTTCACCACCGAGCGGCAGCGCTACGCTGCCGGAGCCGGCCCCGTCCTGGAGGTGGCGCACACCTTCGACACCTCCAGCATCCTGCCCTCGGAGGACCGCAACACGCAGGCCCTCATCGACTCGGTGCCCTGGTCCTCGGTTCCTACCTCGGTCGATGCCGCCACGGTGGACTCCCTGCCGGAGGGAGCCATCGTCTCCGACGACGGCTTGCCCCAGCAGCCGAAGACGGTGTCGGCGCCTGCGCAGCACGCGTCCCCGATGGACCTGACCAACCCCGCCACCGTGCCCGGTGGCCTGCCTGCCGCCTCGGAGGGCACGGCGCACCCGACCGTGCGCAGTCACCGCAGCCATGCTCGGGCCTCCGCCGGCAGCGCGACGAGCGCGGCCGCTCCGGAGGAGAGCTCCTCGCGCCGGTCCCACGCCTCACACCGCTTCTCGGGGCCGGGAATCCCCTCGCCCGCGGACGGACGCGCCGTCCCCGATGAGTCCCGCACCGGTGTGTCCAGGCGCAGTGCCGGCAGCATGCCGGAGGCTGCCGCACCGGCCTCCGCCCCCGCTGCAGGCGGCTCCCTGCCCCCGCTCACCCCGGTTCCCAACGCGAGTGCCCAGACCGCCACGCCGTCGCTCCCGTCGGCCTCCTCGGCCGCTCCGGCCCTGTCGGTACGTCTCGTCCCGCTGCTGGGCGGCAACCCGATCCTCATCCACGAGCCCACAGTGGTGGGCCGCGACCCCGACAACATCTCGGCCTACCCCGGGGCGGAGCGCGTCGCTCTTGACGATCCCACGCGCTCGGTGTCCAAGACGCATGCGGCGATCTTCCCGCTGCTGGACGGAGTGTGGGTCACCGACCTGCACTCCACCAACGGGACGCGGGTGGAGTACCGCGATGGACGCACCGTCGAGGCCGTACCGGACAAGGCCCTGTCCGCCCTGGAGGGCAGCACGATCTTCTTCGGCCGCATCGCCTTCAAGGTGGAGGTCGTCTGAGTCCCGCACCGGTTCCCTCAAGCGGCTGGGGCCCGCACTCCTCTCCAGGAGTGCGGGCCCCAGTGTCTGCGGGTCTTGGCGGGCGTTGGCTCAACAACGCCTCGGGCGTGATCCCCTCGGGAGGTGGCCTCAGGGAGTGTCGACGCAGGCGGTCTTGGCCGGGGACGCCTTACCATCCGAGCGCACCGCGGTGACCTCCAGGCAGGTGCGCGCCGGCTGGGCGTCGACGACGACCTCGTTGGTGTGCACGGAGTCCAGCTCGGTCTCCTCATCGGGCAGCTTGACCCGGTAGAGGTAGCTGCCACTCCAGTTCGTCTCCGGCTCGCCCCAGGTGAACTTCACCGTGCCGTCGCCCTGCGCCTCGCCGACGATATCGCCGACCATGGGCACCGAGGCCTGCAGGGGGTTGGCGTCGGGCTGCGGGGCGATCGTGGCAATGGGATTGTTGGGCTTCTTGCGCTTGTCCTGGTTCTGGGAGACAACGATCGCGGCGACGACGGCGGCGATCATGGCCACGACGAGCAGCCCGGTCAGCACGGCCCGCATGCGGTTCGGGCGGCTCGGCTCACCTGCCTCCGAGTCCGACGACGAGCCGTTGTCCTCGCTGTCGGGCTCCACCCGCATGGCGATGTGCTCGCTGGTGACATCGACCTGGTTGAACACCCCCATCTTCGTGGCGGTGTCAGCTTCGTCGGGGTTGGGCCGCCGGGCTGACTTCGCGGCCTTGTCCGGCTCCTGGAACAGGTCGACAGTCGTGATCGGCAGGTCGAGCTCGGCCTGGACCTGCTGAAGCGCGCGGGCGAAGGCCAGTGCCGTTGGGTAGCGCGAGTCCGGGTTCTTGTCCATCGCCACCGACAGCACGCGGTGCAACGACGGCGGGGCGTCCTGACGCCCCAGCGGCGGCAGGGGGTCCTTGACGATACGGCGGGAGAGCTCGTAGACGTCCGGGATGCCGTCGGTCTCGAAGGGGCTGTGCCCCGTGAGCATCGCGAAGGTGGTCGCACCCAGGGAGTAGATGTCGGAAGCCGGATTGGCCGAGCGCATACCGACCAGCTGCTCGGGGGGAGCCCAGGGCACGCTCATCCCCCGCAGCTCCTCAGCCCCCTCCGGCCCACTCATGGCGGAGATGCCGAAGTCCGAGAGCACCGGACGACGGTACGTGGTGAACAGGATGTTGGCGGGCTTGATGTCCCGGTGGACGATGCCGGCCCGGTGAGCGGTCTCCACCGCTCCGGCGATCTGGATCGCCGTGGACAGGGTCTCAGCGACATTGAGGGGACCCTGGCGCAAGATGGCACCCAGCTGCGGCGGCGGGCAGTACTCCATGACCAGGAAGGGGTGGCCGTCGGCGGAGACGCCCGCGCCGTAAATGGACAGGATGGCCGGGTGGGAGGAGACCCGCGCCATGAGGTTCGCCTCCGACTCGAAGCGGGAGGCGGTCTTGTCCTCCACGTCAGCGTTCATGACCTTGACCGCGACCTCGCGGCGGGGCATGTGCTGCTCGAAGAGGTAGACCGTGGAGTAGCCTCCCGCTCCGAGTCTCTCCAGGTACGTGAACCCGGAGATGACCGGAGGCGGTCCCTTGTGATCCAGCATCAGGGGAGGTTCTCAAAGGCGAGGGTCTGACCATCGCCGAGGTCGAGGACGTCTCCGCTGCGCAGGAGCACCGGATTCGCCGAGGACAGGCGCACGGGCGCCTCGTTCTGGCGGTTGAGAACGGTGCCATTGCAGTTGCCCAGGTCCTGGGCCAGAACGCTCCACGCATCCAGGTCGATGAGGATGTGGTTGCGGGAGACGAGCTGGTTCGGGCTGGCGACGGTCAGCGGACGGAGGGGGACCTCCGCGACGCTGGTGATGTCGTCGGCCACAGGGTTGCGACCCACCAGGAGGGGACGGTTGAGCTCGATGCTCTCGCCGCCGGAGGTGACCACGCGCCCCAGAGGGGGGCAGGCCACCGACTTGGCCGGACGGTTGAGCTCAGCTCCGCAGACGCGGCACACGGTGTAGTTCGTGGGGTTGGGGTGGCCCTGGGGGCACACCGCCGACAGCACGATCCGGATGGCGTCGGGTTCGCTGGGAGAGCTCGCCGAGACCGGGGAGGCCGGGCTGGAGGGCCCGGTTCCCACGAGGGAGACGAGCTCGCCGACCAGGTCCTCGGGCAGGCCGTTGATGGTCTGTCCGTCGTGATCCCCGCGACCGAGCTCCGCGGTCGCCGGCTCGTCGCCGGAGGGCTGCACGGGCTCGACCACTGCGGCATCCGCGGCCGCGGATCCGGCAGACTCGGCAACCTCCGCCGACTGGCTCGGCTCCAGGGGGCCGAGCCCCTGGTTGAGCAGCTCAGCGCGCAGCTCCTGGGAGAGGTCCTCGGGCAGGCCGTTGATGGTCTGTCCGTCGTGGTCCCCGGAGCGTACGGGCTCTTCCTCGGCGTGCACCTGCGCGGCGGCCTCGGCAACAGCAGTGGCCTCCGCGACCACGGCAGCCTCGGCGGCCTCAACGGGCGCGAAGTCGGCCGGGGTCTGGACGACCTCGGTGACCTCAGCGGCAGCGTCCTTGATACCAGCAGCCTCAAGATCCTCGCTCGACGGGGGCGGAGGGGGCGGGATCATGGCCTCTGCCTCCTGAGCGGAGGGGATCGGCAGGGCCGGGATATCGAAGACGGGGGCGATCAGCAGATCCTCATCGGAGGCCTCCGGTGAGGACTGGGTAGCGGCCTGGGCAGCCTCAGGGGTCTGGGCGTCCAGGGTCGCGACGGGGGCCTCGGCCGACTCGGCCGACTCGGGCAGCTCGGGTGACGGCGTCACCTCAGTCGCCTCAGAGATGCCGGCCACGACGGCCAGCAGGTCGGCGGGTCCCTCGGAGTCGGCGTTCAGGGTCGACTCCTCAGAGGCGTCGGAGTCCTCCGACTGACCGACGGCGGCTTCAGCGGCCTCAGCACTCTCGAGGGACGCGGCGAGCTCGGCACCTTCGAGGGCCTGCTGCTCGGCGTTGTCCTGCGCGATCTCGATGAGGTCGTCGACGACGTCGGCGGAAGCCGCGGTCTCGGCAGGCGCCCCTTCAGACGAGTCGTCCTGCTCCGAGTGGTCCGACGAGGCGGACTGACGGCGCGAGGCGCGACGCGATGCCCGACGGGAGGACCGAGAGGTCCTCACGGCAGCAGCGGGGGTGCCGGCGGAACCGGCAGAAGCGGTGGAGTAGTCAGGACCAGCCGGGTCAGGGTCATCGTCGTCGGAGTCACCGGACCCCTTCGACGATGCACGGCTGGGGGACGGGGTCCCGCTCGACTTCTCCGATCCGCGCAGCACCAGGTGGCCGGTGCTCACGACGGCGTCGACCGCCGGGCGGCGCACCTGACCGGCGCCGTCGGGCGCGCTGACGATGACCGAGTTGGGGGCGGTCACCGTCGTCTCGAACCAGGTGGTGACCGCCGAGGCGTCCAGCGCCTTGCCGTCGACCTCCATCTGCGGGGCACCGCGCAGCGCCACGTGGAAGACGTCCTCGGGCGCCGAGACGGCGAGCACGAAGTCCGGGATCGCACCCAGACGTCCGCCCATTCCCATCACCAGCTCATCCAGGGCCCGCGTCAGCGAGGCCTCCTCACTGCGCAGCAGCCGCCACAGGCGCTCGGTGAGGTCCTGCGGCACCGACGGGGGCAGGATCATCACAGCATGTGGCGTGACCACGCCTGTCCACGAACCCTCGGTCCACCAGACCTCGTTGTTCGCGCTGCTGTTCGGGCTGTTTGTCATCATTTTTCTCCTCAACGGACGATACAGACACCGTCACCCAAGTATGCCTGCCGTCCCCGCTGCACGTACTCCGGTCGGCCGGGTGAGAGTCGGTGAACGCCTTCCTCGTCCTCGACGTGGGTGCCGTTCGTCGAACCCAGATCTGTGACGAGTACCCCATCCGAAGCGGGCACGAACAGGGCGTGCGTCTTGGACACGGAGTCCTCCGAACGGAGCACCGCAACGAGCTGAGCATCGGGGTGGGACTCGATCGGGGCCGGCCGACGCCCGAGAACAATCGGCCCCAGAACTGGGATTACTGAGCCCTCAACCACCAGGGAGCAGGTCGAGACCGAGGTCGGTCTAGCACTGAGAAGAACCGTACCGGCCAGTCGGTCGAACCAGGTGCGCTGTTCAGCACGCCAGAGTGAGAGAATCCACAACACTAGGGGGGCCAACCCTGCGGTTGCCACCAAAGACAGACCCAAAAATGCGACGTAAATCACCGCAGAGCGCCCAGGGGGGCCGTTCGTGTCCGCCACCCTCCGCAACCGGACCCCCGTCACCAGCCCGCCGGGTGTGGCGCCTGTCATCGCCATCATGGCAGTCATCACAGCAAGAAGCAGCACAACCGCCCCGACAGCGAATAAGATTCCACAGCAGCGCTCCGTGACGGCACACAGTGCGATGATGAGCCCCGCATCCACCAGTACGCGAACCACACGGCGGCGTGCGGATGCAGGCATAATTGTCGTATGTCGCTCTCGGGTCCTCATAGGACAGACATGGTAGGCGCCCAGCCCACTGCCTCGCAGTCGGACGAGGTCTCGGAAGGAACACACAGTGCAGATCGCGGTCACCCCTGATCCCCAGCGATGGGTGATCATCCCGCCCTTCCCACCTCCGGGGTGGGCGCGGGAGGAGGCCAGGCACCGCAGCGCCCACCTGGGAGTGACCGGACCGCAGTGGCGCTCCGAGCTGGAGTCCCTGCTCAACGAGCTGCAGGCCATGGAGCGCCAGGGACGCTTCGCCCGTCTCCTGCATATCGACGACGTCGCCCACCCGCCCTTCGTCATCGACCTCAGCCTGGAGATCGCCAAGGATGACGGCTCCAAGGAGGGACGCCGTGCCACCCAGCGCCAGCTCGTCGCCGCGCTCCTGCCCGAGGCCGAGCTGGTGCGCCTGCGACCGGGCCCGGACATGGTGGGGTTCTCAGCCTTCTATGAGTCCAACGGACCCACCCAGGGCGTCGTCGTCCTGAGGCTGGCGGGACTGCCCACGGTCCCGGTGGACCTGGTCATGCGCCTGTGGGGCGCCGCCGCCGAGGACATCGCCCCCAACTTGGATCATCTCGTCGAGCTGGCCCGCCAGGTCGCCCCCGTCGTCTGAGCGGCACGGACGGTCCGGGCGGTCGTGAGCAGTGACGCCGCCGCTCACCTCCCCGTTCCTGATCCCTCTCCCCGAACCCCACTCCCTCCCCACCGCTTCCAGCGATGAGGCCCAGGGCCGTGACGGCGCCTCTCAGGCCTCCAGCGCCTCCGCCGCCTCGAGCCACTGCTCCTCCAGATCGGCGTGGGTCGCCTCGGCGGCCACGAGCTCACGGCCGAGCTCGGCCAGCTCCCCCACCCGGTTCGGATCGGCCGAGACCTCCTCCATGCGCGCGTGCAGCGTGGCGAGCGACTGAGCCGCGCGCTCCATCTTCCGCTCGATGCGCCCCAAGGCCTTGCGGGCCTCGTGCCGGCGGGCCCCGCTGGAGGCGCTGCGCTCAGACGTGGGCTCAGCCGCCGCCCGCGTCGTCGCGGATGCCGCGGCGCCCGCTGAGGCTCTGGGGCTCCCGGCGCCGCCCATGGCCTCACGGCGCATCTGGAGGTACTGCTCGACTCCGCCGGGCAGGTCGCGCACGGTGCCGTCGCCCAGCAGCGCCACCTGGTGGTCGGTCACCCGTTCTAGGAGGTAGCGGTCGTGGGAGACGACCACGAGGGTGCCGGGGAAGGAGTCGAGGATGTCCTCGACGGCGGCCAGGGTGTCGGTGTCCAGGTCGTTGGTGGGCTCGTCGAGCAGGAGCACGTTGGGCTCGGTCATGAGCAGGCGCAGGAGCTGGAGCCGGCGGCGCTCCCCGCCGCTGACCTCCCCGACCCGGGTCCAGGCGCGCTGACGGGTGAAGCCCAGGCGCTCGACGAGCTGGGCCGCCGTCATCTCCTTGTCCCCGACGACGACCCTCTCCCCCACCATGGCCACGGCCTCGACAACGCGCAGGTCCGCGAGCGCGTCGAGCTCGTGAGTGGACTGGGACAGGGTGGCCACCTGAACGGTCTTGCCGCGGACGACGCGGCCGGCAGTGGGCTCCTGGACGCCTTCGAGCAGGCGCAGCAGGGTGGTCTTGCCGGCACCGTTGACGCCGACGACGCCGACCCGCTCACCGGGTGCGAGCCGCCAGGTGACCCGGCGCAGGACCTCCCGCTGGGTGGTCTCGCCGCTGTTGGTGGGCGGCCCGGGGTAGCGCACGGTGACGTCCTCGAGGTCGAGGACCTTCTTGCCCAGGCGGGCCGTGGCCATGGCGGTCAGGGCAACGGTGTCGCGCGGGGGCGGCACGTCGGCGATGAGGGCTTCTGCGGCCTCGATGCGGAAGCGGGGCTTGGAGGTGCGGGCGGGGGCGCCGCGGCGCAACCAGGCCAGCTCCTTGCGCAGGAGGTTCTCGCGCTTGACGGCGGCCACGGCGGCCTGGCGGGCGCGCTCGGCCCGAGCCAGGACGTAGGCGGCGTATCCGCCGTCGTAGGTCTCGATGCGGCCGGCCACCTGGGGGCGCCCGCCGCCGGGGTCGATGCCGGGGACGACCTCCCACACGTTGGTGCAGATGGCGTCCAGGAACCAGCGGTCGTGGGTGACGGTGACCAGGGCGCCGCAGGCTCGGCCGCCCGGGCCGTTGAAGCGGGCCCGCAGGTGGCGGGCGAGCCAGTCCACGCCCTCGACGTCGAGGTGGTTAGTGGGCTCGTCGAGGATGACGACGTCGGCGCGGCGGGTGAGGACCGCGGCCAGGGCGACACGGCGGCGCTGTCCCCCCGAGAGGGTGGCGACGTCGGCGGACAGGTCGAGGTCGGCGATGAGTCCGGAGTGGATGTCTCGCACGGCCGGATCGGAGGCCCACTCGTGCTCGGGGGCCTGGCCGTGGATGGCGGTGCGCACGGTGGCGCCCGGCGGCAGGTCGTCGGTCTGGCTGAGGACGACCACGCTCACGCCGCCGGTGCGGGTGACGCGGCCGCCGTCGGGCTCGCGCCGACCGGCCAGGGCCGCCAGGAAGGTGGACTTGCCTGCGCCGTTGGGGCCCAGGACGCCGACGCGGGTGCCGTCCTCCAACCCCAGGGTGACCTCGTCCAGGAGCAGGCGCGAGCCGACGGTCAGACGCAGGTTCTCCACGCCGAGCAGGTGCGCCATCAGCCCACCACCCGGGCGCCGGCCACGGGGGCGTCGGCGCGCAGGACGTCGGCGACCAGGCCCGAGGCCTTCAGTGCGCGCGAGACCCGTTGGGCGCTGCCGGGGTCCTCGACCAGGGCGGCGATGGTGGGGCCGGATCCGGAGACGATGGCGCGCAGGGCCCCGGCCTCCTCGGCCACGGCGATGACCTCGGCCAGCTCGGGGCGCAGGTCAAGAGCCGCGGCCTGGAGGTCGTTGTAGAGGGAGCCGGCCAGGGCGCGAGCGTCCCCGGCGCGCAGGGCGGCGGTGAGGGCCTCGGGCACGTCGTGTAAAGCGGGTTGCCCGCCGCCCGCCATCTCATCGAGGCGCCGGAAGACCGCCGGGGTGGACAGGCCCTCCTCAGCCAGGGCGAAGACCCAGTGGTAGACGCCCCGGGTCATGATCGGGGTGACCAGGTCACCGCGGCCGCTCCCGACGGCGGTGGCCCCGGTCAGGGGGAAGGGGACGTCGGCTCCCAGGCGGGCGGCCAGGGCGGAGAGCTCGGGCAGGGACAGGCCCGTGCCCCACAGGGCGTTGCAGGCCACGAGGGCGGCGGCGGCGTCGGCGGATCCCCCGGCCATCCCACCGGCGACGGGAACGCGCTTGCGCAGCAGGAGGTCGACGCCCTCGCTGACGCCGGTGGTCTGCGCCAGGAGCGTGGCGGCCCGCACGGCCAGGTTGGAGTCGTCCGCGGGGACGTCGGCGTCGGGCTCCTCGAGGGTGAGCGTGACGGTGCCGTGGTCCTGGGCGGACTGCCGGCGGGCGGTGACGGTCTCGATGAGGCGGACCGCCTGGAAGACCGTGGTGAGCGGGTGGTAGCCGTCGGGGCCGGGGGCGCCGACGGACAGGAAGAGGTTGACCTTGCCGGGGGCCTCGACGCGCACCGAGCTGGCCGAGCCGCTGCGGGGCGGCACGGTGGACTCGCGCGGACCAGTGGGGCCGTCGGGGACGGCACGCAGATGACTCATGACTGCTCCTGTGAGGTGGGAGGCGTCGGCGCAGCGGTCTCATCGACGGCGACGGGCTGCAGCACCTCGGCCAGGGCGGCGAAGGCGGTGATGTCGAGGGTCTCGCCGCGCCGCGTCGGGTCGATGCCGGCGGCGCGCAGGGCGGACTCGGCGGCGTCGGCCCCTCCGGCGAGCCTGGCCAGGGCCTTGCGCAGGGTCTTGCGGCGCTGCGCGAAGGCGGCGTCGACCACGGCGAAGACCTGCTCGCGGGTGGCGCGCGTGGCGGGGGGCCGGCGGCGCACGAGCTCGACGAGGGCGGAGTCGACGTTGGGCACGGGCCAGAAGACGCAGCGGGAGATGGTCAGGGTGCGGCGGGCCGCGGCGTACCAGGCGGCCTTGACACTGGGGACCCCGTAGGTCCGCGAGCCGGGTTCGGCGGCGAGGCGGTCGGCGACCTCGGCCTGGACCATGACGGTGACGCTCTCCAGGCTGGGCAGGGCCTCCAGCGCGGTGAGCAGGACGGGGACGGCCACGTTGTAGGGCAGGTTCGCCACGAGGCGGGTGGGAGCGGCTCCGGCCTCGCCCAGCGAGTCCGGGCCGGTGATGCTCAGTGCGTCGGCCTGGATGAGGGTCAGGCGGCCTGCGGCCTGCGGCATGCGGTCGGCGACGGTGACGGGCAGTGCCCGGGCCAGGGCGGGGTCGATCTCGACGGCGATCACTCGCGCCCCGGTCTCCAGGAGAGCCAGGGTCAGGGAGCCCAGGCCCGGCCCGATCTCCAGGACCGTGTCGTCGGGGCGAACGCCCGCGCTCCTGACGATGCGGCGCACTGTGCCGGCGTCGTGGACGAAGTTCTGTCCCAGTGCCTTGGTGGGGCGGATACCGAGCGCCTGGGACAGGCCGCGGACCTCGGTGGGGCCCAGGAGGCCGGCGGCCCGGGAGCCCGGGGAGGCGCCGTGATCCTGGGGATCCCGGGGTTCCTGACTGGCGTGCTCTGCACAGGCGGCGTCGGCGGGAGTCTCGGAGGTGGCCTCACAGGCTCCCGCAGGGTCGTGCCCGTCAGTGGGGGCTGCTCCTGCCGGGGGCACCTGTGAATCGGGGGCCGGCAACGTCATGGGGACACAGTAACCGGCACCCACCCTTTGTCACTGTGAGATATCTGGGAACATGCCGCACGCTCTCTGCATGATCGGGATGATCGAGACCCGGGGTGTGCGCGGCGCCCCGGTGCGGCTCGGGCCGCTCAGTGCAGGCCGAGCTTGTCGGCGCAGCCGGGCCACTGGCCCCAGCCGGACTGGGCCTGGAGCTTCTTGGCCATGGCGGTCTGGGTGGCGGCGTCGGCCTCGTGGGGGTAGCCGGTTCCGCCCAGGGCCTGCCAGGTCTCCAGGGTGAACTGATACATGCCGTAGAAGCCGTTACCGGTGTTGGCAGCCGGGTTGCCGCCGGACTCGCACTGGGCGAGCTTGGCCCACACATCGTCCCCGACCGAACCGTCATTCGTGCCGGCACTGCCGCCGGACGCCGAACCGCCGGCGGACTGCGAGGGCGCCTGAGCCTGGCCCTGTCCCTGGGACTGAGCCTGACTCTGCTCCTGGGACTGAGACTGATCCGGCTTGCTCTCCTGCTTCTTGGCCGTGCCGGTGCCCACCAGGACGACCTCATCGACCTTCTGGGTAACGACGACCTGGGCGACGGGGGTGCGGGAGACCTCCTTGCCGCCCACGGTGGTGACCTCGTAGGTGGTGCGCACGACGCCGTCGACACCAGCCGTGGCCACCTTGGTCTCGCCTTCGGACAGGTCGCCGTTCTCCTGCTGGACGGAGCCGTGGGGGTCGGTGGCGTCGACCGTCTCGGTGGTCACCTTCTGGGTGCTCGGCGTGACTGAGACCCGGCTACGACCACCTTCAGCACCCAGGCCATCGGTGCGCTGTGCGGCCGCCTCGGCACCGGAGGCCCGAGAGGGCTCCCCCGCGCGGACAGCGGCGTAGGCGGCCCCGGAGACCGCGACCGACAGGGCCAGGGCCGCCAGACCTGCGCGCAGCGCGATGCTGCGCATGCCGCGCCGTTCCTGGGCCGCCTCCTGCGGGGCCGGGGCCTGCGGCTCCTCCGGCAGGACGTGGGCGTGGGAACGAGCGAGGGGAGTCATGGGGGGGGACGTCCTTCCAGTCGACGGCGAGTGCCACGGTAGTGGAAACGTTACAGTGGCGACAATTAGCCACCTCACTCCCGTGTGACCTACCTCCCACAGCAATGGTGACGGCGCCAGTCTCACAGGGAGACGGGCGCCGTCGACGACGTTCCGGGTGCCGTGTGGGGCAAGAAGATACCCCGGGCGGGCCGCTTCGCTCAGTACCAGCCGACGGACTCGGAGTGGGCCCAGGCCGAGCAGGGGGAGCCGTAGCGGCCGGAGATGTAGTTCAGACCCCAGGTGATCTGGGTGGCGGGGTTGGTGGCCCAGTCGTCGGCGACCTCGCTCATCTTGGCGCCGGGCAGCGCCTGGGGGATGCCGTAGGCGCCCGAGGAGGCGTTCTCGGCCTGGTAGTTCCAGCCGGACTCGCGGGTCCACAGGCTCTCCAGGCAGGTGAACTCGGAGTCTCCCCAGCCGTGACTGGCCAGCATGGAGCGGGCAATGGCCTTGGCGCCGTCAGGGTCGGTCCCCGCGCTGGAGCTGGCCGCGGGCGCTGAAGTGGCGCTGTTCGAGCCCTCACCGCCCCCGTTGGACTGGGCGGTCTGCCCGTCACCGGCGGACTGGGCCTGCTGGGCGGCCTCCTGCTGGGCCTGCTGCTCCCCGGTGCCCACCAGGACGACCTCGTCCACCTTCTGGGTGACGACGACCTGGGCGACCGGGGTGCGGGAGACCTCCTTGCCGTCCTGGGTGGTGACCTCGTAGGTGGTGCGCACGAGCCCGTCAACGCCGGCGGTCTCAACCTTGGTCTCACCCTTGGGCAGGGAGTCGGTCTCCTTCTTCACCGTGCTGTGAACCTGCGGCTCGTCGACGGTGGTGGTGGAGGTCTGGGCACTGGCGATCTTGCCGGCACCGGCCTTCTGGGTGGCGGCGGCCTTGGCCTGTCCGTCCGACTCGCCGCCGATCAGCCCGAAGGAACCGCCCGAGGAGGAGCGCCCCTCGTCACCCCCTGCGGAGATGGCCGCGTAGGCGGCACCGGAGACCGCCAGGGAGAAGGCGGCTGCGGCGCCCCCCGCCTTGAAGAGCATGGGGGTCAGGGAGGTCTTGGCGGGCCCCTCGGCGCGACGACGTCCGCGGACGCCGGAGGCGGTCTGCCTCTTGGAGGCCAAGGAGCCAAGGCCGGCGAGTGTAGTACTCAGGGAGCTGGTCTGGGAGTGACGACCCACGATAGAACTTCCTTCGTTTTGACGACTGCGTGTCACCGTAACCGATGACCCAGGGACGTGCCAATGTACCTGCTCACACCCTGTGCGCTTGTGATGGAACCGTGCAGACAGGCCCTGATTCTCACCTGCCACCCACCTGGGACGCCCCTGGGTGAACGGTGTTAACCTGGGAGGTATCGTCCGGACAAAATCGGCCGCGCCGTCACCGCCGCGCACTCTTTTCCTCTTCCCGGGATTGCGGGCATCTCCCCGCAGGACGTCAGGGTCCATAGGTCTGAGCCCCGGGCGTCCCCCACCGGTCCTCGGCGGCCGACGGCGATCACCAACTCCCGTAGACCGCCTCGGTGGTGGCCTGCAGGCGGCGGCAGAGGTCTTCCTCACCCAGGCTCCGCTGCTCGGCCAGGAAGCGGACCGTGTCACCCAGCAGGTAGGAGGCGTTGGGGCGGCCGCGCCAGCGCTTGGGTGGGAGGTAGGGGGCGTCGGTCTCCACCAGGAGCAGCGCGTCGGGCAGGGCGGCGACCGCCTCCCGCAGGGAGTCGTTGGCCGGGTAGGTCAGCGGGCCCGCGATGGAGGCGTACCAGCCGTGCTCGGTGCAGGCGGCGGCCAGCTGCTGCCCACCCGAGAAGCAGTGGAAGACGGTGCGCTCGGGGGCGCCGTCGGCCTTGAGGACCTCCACGCAGGCGGCGTGCGCGTCACGGTCGTGGATCTGCAGGGGCAGGTCGAGCTCCTTGGCCAGGGCGATGTGCGCCCGGAAGGCCTCGCGCTGGGCGGCGGCCCCCTTTTCACCGGTGCGGAAGAAATCCAGGCCGCTCTCCCCGACGGCGACGACGACGTCGGCGTTCGCCCTGAGCGTCTCCTCCAGGCGGGCCATGACCGACTCGAGCGGCTCGCCGTGGTGTTCCTGGGCCCGCGGCTCGAGCCCGTCGGGACCGGTCTCGCGCACTCCGGCGTGGAGGACGGCCTCGTTGGGGTGCACGGCCAGGGCCACGCGCACTCCCGGCAGCTCGCGGGCCAGGGCCAGGCTCTCCTGCCAGGTGGTGGTCTCGCAGGCGGAGGTCACCACGCGGGTCACGCCCACGGCGGCGGCCCGCTCGACCAGCTCGGCGGCGCTCAGTGGCGCCTCGGAGCCGGGGCCGCCGGCGTCCGCCGCGACCGGCAGGTGCGTGTGGTTGTCGGTGACCGGGACCGCCAGGGGGGCGACGGCGTCGGCCGGCGGCCAGGAGCGGTCGCGCTTCCTCGAGCCCATGCGCCCTCAGGAACCGGTGACGTCGTCGGGCACGGAGCCGGCGTAGCGGGCCAGCTCGGCCTCGACGATCGACTCGTCCAGCTTGGTGAACACCGGGGCCGGCTTGGCCACGGGCGTGCCGACGGTGACGGGGTGGCGTCCCCAGGTGGGGGCGTCCTGGTAGTCGCCGGTGATGATCGGGTAGCCGGTGCGACCGTCGAAGGCCTCGGGCAGGTGGTCGGGGTCGAGCTCGTCGACCTCCTCGATGCGGGGCATCGGGGCGATCCGGCCGCTCCCGCCCAGGACCCGGTCGACGTCGTTGGCGGCGTGCGGCAGGAAGGGCGAGAGCATGAGGTTGAGGTCGGTGACCGCCTGGGCCAGCGTGTGCAGGACCGTGGCCAGGCGGGCCTGGGTGGCGGGGTCCTCACCCTTGAGCTTGAAGGGCTGGGTGTCGGCGACGTACTTGTTGGCCTCGCCGACCAGGCGCATCGCCTCCCCCAGGGCCGCCTTCTGGCGGTGCTGGGCGATGAGGTCGCCCACGGAGGTGAAGCCGGCCTCGACGGCGTCGAGCAGGGCGCGGTCGATGTCCTCCAGCTCGGCGGGCTCGGGGATCTGCCCGAAGCGCTTGTGGATCATGGAGGCGGTGCGGTTGACCAGGTTGCCCCAGCCGGCCACGAGCTCGCCGTTGGTGCGCCGCACGAACTCTGCCCAGGTGAAGTCCGCGTCCGCGGTCTCCGGGCCGGCCGCGCAGATGAAGTAGCGCAGGGCGTCGGCCTGGTAGCGCTGGAGGAAGTCGCGCACATAGATGACGATGCCGTGGGAGGAGGAGAACTTCTTGCCCTCCATGGTGAGGAACTCGCTGGAGACGACCTCGGTGGGCAGGTTGAGCGAGCCCAGGCGCCCGGGCTCGCCGCCGCGCTCCCCCTGGCCGTTGTAGCCCAGGAGCTCGGCGGGCCAGATCTGGGAGTGGAAGACGATGTTGTCCTTGCCCATGAAGTAGTAGGACAGGGCCTGGGGGTCGTTCCACCAGGCGCGCCACGCCTCGGGGTCGCCGCTGCGGCGCGCCCACTCCACGGAGGCGGACAGGTAGCCGATGACGGCGTCGAACCAGACGTAGAGGCGCTTGGTGGGCTGGTCCTCCCAGCCGGGCACCGGGATGCCCCAGTCGATGTCCCGGGTCATGGCGCGCGGGCGGATGTCCCCCAGGAGGTTCTGGGAGAACTTGATGACGTTGGGCCGCCAGGTGCCGGAGGCCTCGCGCTCGTCGAGCCAGGCGCCCAGGGCCTGGGCCAGGGCGGGCAGGTCCAGGAACCAGTGGGTGGTCTCCACGAACTCGGGGGTCTCGCCGTTGATCCGCGAGCGCGGGCTGATGAGGTCGGTGGGGTCGAGCTGGTTGCCGCAGGTGTCGCACTGGTCCCCGCGGGCCCCCTCGGCGCCGCAGATCGGGCAGGTGCCCTCGATGTAGCGGTCGGGCAGGGTGCGCCCGGTGGAGGGGGAGATCGCAGAGCGGGTCACCTGCTGGACCATGTAGCCGTTGTCCCGCACGGTGGTGAACATGTCCTGGACCACGTGGTAGTGGTTGCCGGCAGTGGTGCGGGTGAACAGGTCGTAGGACAGGCCCAGGGCCACGAGGTCCTCGACGATGAGCCGGTTGTTGCGGTCGGCGAGCTCACGGGCGCTGAGGCCCTCCTCGTCGGCGGCGACGAGGATCGGGGTGCCGTGCTCATCAGTGCCCGAGACCATGAGGACGTCATGACCGGCCATGCGCATGTAGCGCGAGAAGACGTCAGAGGGAACACCGAAGCCGGCGACGTGGCCGATGTGACGCGGGCCGTTGGCGTACGGCCAGGCGACTGCGGACAGGATGTGGGTCATGGAGGTCAGCCTATCGGGTTCCCGGCCGATTCAGTTCACGGCCACAGATTTGGTCCACGGCCTGCGAGGCACCGCCACCTGCCGGTAGTCTATCCGAGTCGTGCGGCTCCCGCCCGGTAATTGTTCCGACATATCGACGCCTCCTGTGAGGCCTCGGGTGCGCTGCGAGCTTCCAGCCTCGCGTTGCTGCCGTGCACGCCGTCATGACGTGTTCCCACGCGCCTCTCACACGGACACGATGGACCAGAAAGGCCAGCTATGTCCCAGTACCCCGGCTCCCAGTACCCAGCGAGCTCAGCAGGCTGGTCGGCCAACGGCTATGACCCGGCTCTTGCCGGCGGTCAGCCTCAGCCTTCGCAGTACCCGCCGGCCGCACCGTTCCAGACGCCTCAGGGCGGTTACTCAGGTGCCGCGAGCCAGCCGGCGGCGTCCAGGAGCCTGGCCGCCCCGACAGCCTTGGCGGTGGCCGGCCTGGCCATTCTCCTGATCGCCATCATCGGCGGAATCGGCTCGGCGGTCACCCGCAGCCAGTTCAACGCCACCATCACCGACCTGCCGGATGACCAGGCCGCCACGGTGAAGCTGGACAAGGGCAGCACCTACGGGCTGTTCTACAGCGACGGCGACGACGCGCCGGAGTGCTCAGTGGCCTCTCCCGATGGCGACGACGTCGACACGAAGTCCAGCTCGTCGTCCACGAAGGTCAAGGGCGGCAAGCTCTTCTCGACCTTCTCCTCCCAGAAGTCGGGCGCCTACACCGTTGACTGCAACAACACTGCGGGAGTCTCCATGGGTGAGATCATCGCCCCCTCGTCGGGGAAGGCCACCTTGATGTCGATGTTCGGGGTCGTCGGCACGATCATCATGGCGGTCGTGGGTCTGGTGATGGGCGCCGGCGGCATGGCCTGGCGCTCCAAGCTGGCCGCCGCCGGTACCGCTCCGACTGCGGCGGGTGAGGCGTTCAGCCCGATGTCCGGCGCGGCGCCCGGGACCCCGACCGTCTACACCCAGGGGGCCTGGCAGTCCGACCAGCAGCCGCAGGCGGCGCAGTACGCCCAGCAGCCCCAGTACCAGCAGCCCGAGCCGGCCCCCCAGCAGGCCCCCTATGCAGCTTCGGCCGCGGGGGCTGGAGCCCAGCCCCAGTACTCGCAGGTGGCCCCGACTGCCCAGTTCGGTTGGACGGGTCAGCAACCGGCGCAGCAGCAGGCTCAGTCCGCGCAGCCCTCGGTCTTCACTCAGCCTGTGCAGCAGGGCCAGCAGGGCCAGTACAACCCGCAGGCGCAGCCCGGCCCGTACCAGCAGCCCGGTGGCTGGCCGGCCCAGTAACCCGTCTCAGGCAACGCATGGGTGCCCTCGCCGAGGCAATCGGCGAGGGCACCCATGGTGTTCGGGGGCGACTGGGGCCGCAACCCTGGTGAGCAGCCTGGCGACCGGCCCCGGTGACCGGTGCGGGCAGTCCTTCAGTGGGAGGGGGCCAGCTCGATGCCGGCGGCGCTCATGTCGGCGCGGGCGACGCGTCCCAGCTCGGGGCTGACCGGTTCGGTCAGATCGGTCAGGACCCGCACCCGGTAGCCCTGTCGGACCGCGTCCAGGGCGGTGTCCTTGACGCAGTGGGACTCGGCCAGGCCGACGACGTCGACGGCCTCGATACGGGCGGCGCTCAGGATGTCCGCCAGGGTGCGCCCGTCCTCGTCCACGCCCTCGAAGCCGGAGTAGGCGGCGGCGTACTGGCCCTTCTTCACGGCGGCGTCGGCCTCGAGTCCGTTCAGGGCGGGGTGGAGCTGGGCCTCGGCGGAGTCGGCCACGCCGTGAACGGGCCAGGTGTCGATGAAGTCGGGTTCGCTGGAGAAGTGCTCTCCAGGGTCGATGTGCCAGTCCTGGGTGGTGACCACCAGGTCGTAGTCCTCCCGGTGGGAGGACAGGTAGGCGGCGATGCGCTCGGCGACGGCGTTGCCGCCGGCCACCGCCAGGGCGCCTCCCTCGCAGAAGGTGGGCTGGACGTCGACGATGATGAGGGCCCGGCGAGCGGGGGCCTGGGAACCGGTGCGGTGCTCGGTGTTCATGACCCGACCATAGCGGGTTCGGCCCCGCCAGGAGCCCGGTCGGCTCAGCCTTTGGTGTCACGCAGCTCCAGGGCCGCACGGTAGACCTCGTTGGGGCGCAGACCGCCCTCGCCTGCCGCCTGGGCCGCGGCCGCCTTGAGGCGCATACCGGCCTCGGCCAGCGCCAGGGCCTTGTGCGCGGCGGCCTCAGGACTGGCGACGAGGGGCTCGGCTCCGGCGACGACGAGGACCACCTCCCCCAGGACGCCGTCGGCCGTGGCCCGGGTCAGCTCCGCCAGGGAGCCCCGCAGCACCTGCTCATGAGTCTTGGTCAGCTCCCGGCACAGTGCCGCGGGGCGGTCGTCACCGAGGACCTCAGCCATGGCGGTCAGGGAGTCGTGGACGCGGCGGGGGGACTCCAGGAAGATCATGGTGCGCTCCTGGCTGGCCAGGGACTCCAGGGCCCGGCGCCGCTCCCCCGGCTTGCGCGGCAGGAACCCCTCGAAGCAGAAGCGGTCGGAGGCCAGCCCGGACAGGGCCAGAGCGGTCAGCACTGCCGAGGGGCCCGGTGCAACGGTGACGGGCACCTGCTCGTGCACCGCCGCCTGGACGAGCCGGTACCCGGGGTCGGAGACCGAGGGCATACCGGCGTCGGAGACCACCAGGACGCGCAGGCCGGCGCGGGCGGCCTCGAGCAGCTCGGGGGCGCGCTCGCGCTCATTGTGCTCGTGGAAGGCGATGACGCGCCCACCGACCTCGACGTCGAGGCGCTGGGCCAGGGCCCGCAGCCGGCGGGTGTCCTCGGCGGCGATGAGGTCGGCCTGCTCCAGGGCGCGACGCAGCCGCAGGGAGGCGTCGGAGACGTTGCCGATCGGGGTGGCGGCCAGGGTGATCGTCCCGCCGCGCAGGTCCGGGCTGTGGGCGGCGGGGGCATCGACGGGATCGACGTCGGCGGCGGCAGGTGGGGGCGGGCTGCTCTCAGTCATAGGACACAGTATGTCGGTGCGCCCTCGATGAAGCCTCCGCCTACACTCGGGGTGTGACGACTCCGAGCGCGCTGTCTCCCGAACAGTCCCCCGAACAGGCCCCAGAGCAGTCCCCAGAGCAGTCCCGCGACGGTTCCCCCGACCCGGACGCGGAGCAGGAACGAGCACAGGAAGCCGCCCCGGCGCGGGACGAGGCCACGGGCCCCGCGCCGGTCGAGGTCGCCGTCGCCGAGCCGGTCATCGCCGAACGCGACACCGAGCCCGCCGCCGAGCGCACCGAGGCCGAGCTGCGCACCATGCTCGGGCTGGGCCCGGTGGGTGCCGTGATGCCCCTCGACGTGAGGGCCCGCGGGTGGATCGTCACCGGCGTCGTCGGCGTCATCGCAGCCCTGCTGCGCCTCATCGGACTGAACCACCCCAAGACGCTCATGTTCGATGAGATCTACTACGTCAAGGACGCCTACTCCCTGTGGCACCTGGGCTATGAGGGGAGCTGGGCGACCAACTCCGATGCGGCCTTCGCCAACGGGGACTTCTCCGGGCTGTCCACCGAGGCCGCCTACGTCGTCCACCCTCAGCTGGGCAAGTGGCTCATCGGCGCCGGCATGGAGATCTTCGGGCCGGCGTCCCCCTTCGGGTGGCGGTTCATGCCTGCCGTCGCCGGAGTCCTCACGGTGATGCTGCTGGCGCGCCTGACGATGCGCCTGACGCGCTCACCGCTGCTGGCGGGCCTGGCCGGACTGCTCCTGGCGATCGACGGCGTGGCCTTGACCGAGTCCCGCATCGGGCTGCTGGACGTGTTCATCGGTTTCTTCGCCACCTTGTCTCTGTACTGCCTGGTCCGCGACCGGGAGTGGTCGCGGACGAGACTGGCCCGCAGGATGGCGGGGACCACGCCCGGGGCGCGCGCCCCGCACGCCACCATCCGCCCCTGGCTGCTGGCCGCGAGCATCGCGCTGGGGCTGACCTGCTCCATCAAGTGGTCAGGGCTCTACCTCGTCGCGGTATCCGGCATCGCCGTCGTCACCTGGGACACTCTGGCGCTACGGCGAGTGCGCGCACGGGCCTGGTTCCTGGAGGGGACGGTCGCCCAGGGCGTGAGCGACTTCCTGCAAGCGATTCCGATAGTCATCGTGGTCTACGTCGGCTGCTGGTGGTCCTGGTTCACCCACCCGGGTGCCTTCAAGCACGGCTGGACGGCCGAGCAGATCAAACAGGGGCTGCCGGTTCCCGCCCCCTGGCTGTCCGGTTACGTCGACAACTCGGTGTTCGAGAAGATCAACGACTTCATCGCCTACCACCAGCAGATGTACGAGTTCCACGTGGGCCTGGACGCCCCGCACACGTACCAGTCGAAGCCCTCGGGCTGGCTGCTGCAGACCCGACCGACCTCCTTCTTCTGGGAGGACAAGGCTCAGGTGCCGCAGACCTGCGGGGGCGGGGACTGCATTCAGGCCATCACCTCGATCGGGAACATCGTCATCTGGTGGTCCGCCGTGGTGGCGCTGGTGGCCGTGATCATCATCGGGGTGAAGAACCGCGACTGGCGGGCCTGGGTGCCTCTCATCGGCTACCTGGGCCTGTATGTGCCCTGGTTCCAGTACCGGGATCGCACCATCTTCACCTTCTACACAGTGGCCTTCGTGCCCTGCGTCGTGCTCGTCCTCGTGCTGGCGCTGGGCATGGCGTCCGGACTGCTGCCACCGCTGCCGGGCTCGGCGAGCGCCGACACCCAGATGGTGGCCCTCCTCAGGCGGCAGATCGGCCCGGGTATCCGACCGTGGCGCGGCATGGGCGCCAGGTTCCTGGGTTTCGGCCCGCAGTTCGCGCGCACACCCGTGTGGACGCCGCCAGTGGAGGAGACCGACCCCGGGATCTACCGCATCAACCCAACCCTGGTCGACGGCGACGACCTCGAGCCCGGCGCCCCCTTCAGCGACCCGCGGACCGATGCGGCCCTGGCGCGCAACTACGACGAGATGACCGGCTACCCGACCCCGTCGACATCCGGGGACGCCACCAAGCCGGCGTGGTCCGACGGCGGCGTGCCACGGCTGGCTGACCGGCGCCGCCCGTGGGCCTCCTTGGCGAGGTGGACGATGGCCCCCACGTGGCAGATCCGCACCGAGGGCATCGGCCTCATCATCGCGGTCACGCTCCTGGCCTGTGCGGCCGCAGCCTTCTGGTGGCCGATCTGGACCGGGCAGACGGTCTCACGCTCCTTCTGGGTCTCGCACATGTTCCTGTCGTCCTGGATTTGAGTCGCCCGGGCCCCCGGCGACGACGGTGATGTGCTGCTCGCCGCCGGGGTGCTCCAGCTCGTCGACGACGGCGAGCGCCAGGTGTTCGGGGGTTGATTCGTCAGTTCCAGGAGTGCCGGGATCGGTGGGCGAGTTCAGCACCGCTGCGCCCCCGATGATGAGCACGGCCCGTCGGCTCCTGGGGCGGACTGCGGGACGGACGGTGTCAGTTCGGGCCAAGTCGCTCCCGGACCCCGCGGGCAAGCGCAGTGCGACGACGGTGCCACTCACAGTCTCTTTCGTGAGGCCGGCGATCTCGCCTTGGGTAGCCTTTCGTGAGGCCCGCCGTGCTCTCGCCGACGGCCACGCGCAGCAGGTGCGAGGCGACGCCGAGCGCAGCCCCTTTCGCTGGCCCCTTGTGCTGACTGTGTGGACCAGGCATGAGCTCCGGACGGGCGGCCGTACCGTTTCTTGACGATCGAGGTGAGACGAGCGCCCCACAGAAACAGATTCAGCCCCAGGGGGTGCTCCGTCACGGAGTCCCCTCGGGGGCTGAACCAGTTAGCTTGTGCTCGGTGGTGTCCTACTCTCCCACACCCTGGCGGGTGCAGTACCATCGGCGCTGTCAGGCTTAGCTTCCGGGTTCGGAATGGATGCCGGGCGTCTCCCTGCCGCTATGACCACCGAGACGACTACACGGGCAGTGCACAATACGCTGTCGTCTGTGTTGGACGCTATCAAATTATCCGACTCCAGCCGCCCACCCACACCACACACGACGCGCGTGTGTGGCCTGGTGGCTGGGTTGGGTGTGGACCGTATAGTGGACGCTACTACGCTTCTTAACTGTGCTCGCCCCGCTGGTTTCACCTGATGGTGTGGGGGTTGTTGTTGTTTGTATCGGCTTATTAGTACCAGTCAGCTCTCTAAACCGTTACCAGTCTTCCACTCCTGGCCTATCAACCCAGTCATCTACTGGGAGCCTACCAAAAAGGACAAGTCCTTCTTGTGGAGACCTCATCTTGAAGATGGTTTCCCGCTTAG